>PXDI01000396.1 GCA_003565095.1 PVC group bacterium
ATAGTTTAGGGGCGACAATTTATCATGCCTTGACCGGGATTCCGCCATTTGACGGGGAGACCCCCGTTGAGGTTGTTAAGGCGCGTTTGGAAAAAGATCCTAAACCGCTAACTTCCTTACGCAAGAATGTTGATCCGCTGGTAGACCAGATTGTTCAGAGAATGCTTCAGCGTGAGCCGGCACGCCGCTATCCCAATTATGCGTCACTGATCAGCGATTTGCGCAAGGCCAAGGATAAGCTGCCCAAGCCAAAAGTGGGCGGCAGGAAAATTGTGGTCACCGGGAAGCGGCGGGCGGTAACAGGCAAGAACTCCACCGGCAATTCCGCTGCAAACGGTCCGGTGATCAAGGCACCTTCCGCTTCGCGCAAGATAAAGATATCGGCGGGTGCAACTTCAACGGGAGTGCAGTCCGGATTGACCGGGAAGCAATCTCCCGCGGAATCAGCGGGTGCGCTGGATGCATACAAGAAAAGGCTGGTCAGTTCCGGGCCTTCTGAAGCTGAGCTGGCACAGCGGGCCGTTCGCCGGAAGCGCAGCCGTAATCTGTTTCTGTTCCTGCTGCTGGCCGCCGGGTTGGCTGGTGGCGGCTATATGATCATGCAACAGCGTGAGCAGGCCCTGCAAAAGCGGTTAGCGGCTTTGGAGGTTATGGATACCCAGGCTGCCACGGTTGAAATTATCAAGAATCTGGAAACGGCGGTTACACGTTTTACGAGAAATGTCGAGAATGCCGTGGTAATGAAACATGGCGCCACCAATGCAGTATATGTCATTACCGGCAAACGCATGGAAATCGGGCAGCCGGCAGTCAAGGTTGAAGCGCCGGCGGAAGTTGAAGCCGATGCTGCAAAAGAAGCCGAGACTGTTGAGGCGGCTGCTCCTGCTCCGCAACCGGCCGCCGCCGTTGACCGTCCGGACGGTTTGCCGGAAGGCATGCCGACGCGCGAGGAACTTGATGCCCGCCGCCGGCGTCAAACAGCAGTGGCTGCCGGTGAGGCCGCAGTTGACGCGCCACCCGCCCCGGAACCTCCTCCGGCTCAGGCTGCTGTAGCCGCAGAGAAATTGCCCGACCCTCCGGTTATAGAACGTGAGTGGGCTGAAAAAGTAATAACAGCGGTCTTGTTGGCCGAAGGCGAGCTGCCGGTTGTTCAGGATGCAATTATAGATGCGCGTGAAGCTGCTGCAATTATTGAGGATAATTTCAGTATAGATGTCGTCCGTCCGGCTAAGGAAAAACTGGACGTTGCAAGGGAGAAGATTACCGAGTCGATTGCAAAGGGTGAGGCCGCCTTGAGGGAGGTGCGTGAAACCTATGAAAGACTTGATGAACGCCGGGTGAGTGCTGAAAAACGTATTGCGGAGCGCATAAAAGCAGAAGAGGAAGCTGCACGCCGGCAGAGAGAGGCAGAGGAACGGCGGCGTGAGGAAGAGGCGCGTCAGCGCAAGCTGGAAGGGGAGCTGGCGGCGGTTGAAGCTTCGAAGGTCAGGATCAGAGTTGAGGCCCGTAATAATGATTTTGAGACGGTTGTCAAAAATCTGAAGGATGAGGCGGAAAGACTGGAAACCGAACAGGCTAAGGCGGCAATTAAGATTCTGATCGACCGCTATGAGCGCTTGGTCTGGATGCGGGCTTTGCTGGTAAAGCAACTGAATGAAGATCCAATGCGCTGGGGAATCGGGGTCGGGGCTTCAGCCATGGATGTGACCGGCGCCAATGATCAGTTCATTTCGCACCGGGCCGGCCGTCTGGCCTGGAGTGATGTTTCTATTCCGCAGATGCTCAGGTTCATTGATCACTATCGTGACAGCCGGAATATCAGGGTGCGGGAACAGGGTGAACTCAATTTTGCCGGTGCGATATTCTGCTATGAGTTCGCGGATGGAAATGAGTCAGCCTTGAACCGTGCACGTGATTACGCCAATCGCGCGGTACGCGCCGTATCACATCTTGAGCCGGAAGTGCGAAGGCTCGTTCCGGTTTACTGATAATTAAGCGGGGGCCATATGAAAAAAGTCATAATATTTCTCATAATATTTGTTTCACTGTTGATATTTGGCGGAATGTATCTTCGCGAAAAGAACATTGAAGCCAAACGGGCGGCGCTCTACTTGCAGGATCAACGCGAAGCCGGCTATGAAGTTTTGCAGCAGATTGTTAGGCATGAGCGGCGGCTGGCGGCAATCGTTGAACAGGGCGAGCCGTATGTAGAGCGGGCGGAACAAATTGTGCGCGAGGTGACCGGGAAGTCGCTTGAGGAAAAACCGCCGGCCGCCCGGCAATCTGAACTTATGCGTCCGCAGCCGGTTGAGCCAAGTACACCTGACGCCCCCGCCGCGGCACCGCCGCCCCGGGTCGCGCCGGCTCCACGCAGACCGGCTCCGCAACCCGATGTAGACCGTTGGGATGGTGACGGGGTTCCGCCGGGAATGCCGACACGTGAAGAGCTTGACAGGATGCGTCAGCGTCAAGGTGCCCCGCGCCCGGAACCGCAAGCGGCAGAACCGGAATCAGTACCGGCGGAAACTGGAACAACTGAACCGGCGCCGCCGCCTCCTATGCCATCATTCCGTCGTCCGGCCGAACGAGTTGAGGAGGTACCTCCCATATTGAAGCGCGGACGCGATATGCTGGAAGTGCGCGGGCGCTTGCTGGGGCTGCGAAACGACATGGCGGAACTCGTCAGTAAGGCCACAGGTTTGCAAAACCAGTTGAACCGGACAGTTGACGGACCGTCTGCTGCTGCATTGGTTGCGGCATTGCGGGAAGAGGCCGGTTTTGCCGAAGCTAAAATTATGGATGGCAATTCCTTAATCGAAGATATGCGGCGGATTGAGTCAGATTTGGAGGATTTGAGTCGGCGTGCGGAGCGCGAGCGGCGCGAGCGCGAGGAAGCCGAACAGGCCCGGCGGGCGGCGGAGGAGCATACGGCATTGATCGCGCGCGAGCGCGAGCGCGTTAAGACAACGCACGAAATGATAAAAGCCGATTTACAGAGATATGACTTTGCCAAGGCGCTGGAAACCATCAACCAATTAATGGAAAATTTGCAGACTGAAGAAGCGCGGCGTGACCTTGCTTTGCATCGTGAGCGCTATGAACTGCTGGTTAACTTTAAAAACTTTCTGATAGAGCAGATTAATGCCCATCCTTTTCGTTGGGGCTGGGTGCAGGATGTGGGTCAGAAAGATGTGCTACAGGCTAATCAGGAGACGATAAGGGTTACCGACAGGGTTGTTCCGTGGGAGGAAATCGAGCTTGTCCAGTTTCTGCGCATTATTAACCATTACATCACCCGTCCGGATGCCCGTACGCGGGAGAAGGGGGATGGAAACCTTGCGGCGGCGATCCTTTGCTACGAGCTTGGAAGAACGGATCTAATGGACCGCTTTAAGTCTCAGGCGCTCAATCTTGCTCCATATCTGGCCGATACGGCCAACCGCTTGTTGCCATAGATTCTGCCAGCGTCAGTGTATATGCTGGAGTCATTATTAGAATACCGGGCAGGCATACGGTTGCTCAACACCCCGCGCATTGGCCGCTTGCGGCCAATTGGCTGGCCGAATGTTGTAAAAAAGCCTTTTGTGTTGTATGCAGTATGAGACATGAGACACTTCGAGGCAATACATTGTTGCCAAAAAGGAGACGCGTCTTATCGAATATTCCGTAAAACCCGACATATATGCAAAAAGGCTGTCAAGGAACTGCAAAGGCGCGGTTATTAACAGAGTCTGGCATATCAGTTGCTATATTATACGTGCAGCCTGAGGTTGGTCAGGCAAAATGGTAAGCGGGTTAAACCGCAGTAATACCATCTGACTGACTGATTGGCCGTCACCGGCAAAAGTCGGATAGAGGAAAACCGCGACTTCGGTCGCGGTTTTCCTTTGTACACTGTTCATGCGGTCTTTTCAGCAATTCGTATTATGGCCCACGCCCCCTGCCGCCTTGCGCGGCAGGAGCGGAAGATTGGCGGAAAAAGCGTGCTTTTCCCGCCAATCTGATCACCCGTGACACAAGGTCACGGGGGTCTGGGTCCATAATTAGAATTGCTGATCTCACTTGACCAGCTCTTTTCAAAACTGCAATATGTCATGTAAACATCAGGAGGCTTTATATGAACGAAATCAGCATCACGTCGGAAATAACCGCTGCCATCGTCGGAGACCTGGGGCAAAGCAGTTTGTTTAATGGTTTAACCCGGGAAGAGCTTGAAAAGATTGCCGGCAATGCGGCCATGTGCCAGTACGATCCCGGTGAAATTGTAATGGATGCGGGTGAGGCGTCCGACGGTTTCTTTCTGGTGGTGGGTGGTGAGGTTATAATCAAATCACACCATCCCAAACGTGATGAATGGGTTGAGCTGACTAGAATTGTTCCATATGAGACAGTTGGTGAGCTCGGACTGATACTGAATGAGCCGCGTTCAGCACGGGTGGAGGCGGGGGAAGAGGCGGTGCTGTTGCGTTTTGGCGCCGATTTCTTTGGTGAGATGTTCAATAGCCTGCCAAACTTCGGGCTGGTAACCTGTCGTGTGCTGGCAAAACGCCTGCAGGCGGGATCCGGCGGCATTCCAATGCCGCCGGCCGGTGATATAACAGACGAGCCGGACCGTGAAACACTGAAACTGCTTTCAATTGATTTTATGCAGCGGCATCGGGTGGTGCCGCTTAAAACGGAAGGCAATTTGGTTTACATTGGCTGTGTGGATGCCCCGAGTCCGCAGATGATAAATGCGGTTAGGGAAAGTCTGGCCGGGATGGCGCTGCGTCCGGTAGCAATTGATAACGTGCGTTTTAATGCCTTGATTAAGCAGGCGGCCGCAGGACCTGCTGATGAGCAAGTGGATCTCGGTGCCGAACCTGAATATTCTTCACCCGAACTGGATATTCTTTTGCGCAGAATGGTGGCTGAAGGCGCTTCGGATCTGCACCTCACCGCACGGCATGTTCCGCGCGTGCGCATTGACGGAGAGGTGAGCGAACTGGCGGATACCAGCCTGCTTAACTCAGATTCAATAATGGCTCTGCTTGAACCGATCATGCCGGAGCGCAACCTCGCTCAATTCAGGGCGGACAATGATACGGATCTGGCGTATGCGATAAAAGGCGTGGCCCGTTTCCGCGTTAACGTCTTCCGGGATAATCACGGTGTGGGGGCGGTGTTTCGGCAGATTCCTGACAAGATTCTTACGATGGAACAGTTGGGTTTGCCGGAGGTGGTACGGAATCTGTGTGATTACCCCAAGGGATTGATTCTTGTTACCGGTCCGACCGGCAGCGGTAAGTCAACAACTTTGGCGGCAATGATAGATCATATTAACAAGACCCGCACATCGCACGTCATCACGCTGGAAGATCCGATTGAGTTTGTGCATGATAGTCAGGGGTGTCTTGTCAATCAGCGTGAAGTCGGTCCGCATACGACATCCTTCAGCCGCGCATTGCGTGCGGCGTTGCGCGAAGATCCGGATATTGTGCTGGTTGGTGAGATGCGTGATTTGGAGACGGTGGCGTTGGCGCTGGAAACGGCCAATACCGGGCATCTGGTATTCGGTACATTGCACACTAATACGGCAATCAGTACGATTGCGCGAATTATCGATATGTTCCCGGCCGGGCAGCAGAATCAGGTCCGCACTGTGCTGGCCGACACGTTGAAAGGGGTGGTTGCGCAGACGCTATGCCGCCGGACCGGCGGTGGACGGGTGGCCGCTTTGGAGATACTTGTGTCGGATCTGGGGGTTGCGGCACTGATCAGGGACGGTAAGACGCATCAGATTATCAGTGCGATGCAGACCGGCAAGGTGCGCGGCAACCGTTTGCTTAACGAGGAGCTCAAGCGGTTGGTTGAAGAAGAGATCGTTTCTGAAGATGAGGCGTTGGCCAAGGCGGTAGACAAGCCTGACTTGATGTCTAAGCTTGGAATAAAGCCGGAAGGTGAGGAGGCGGAAGAGGACGAGGCACCGCGGAAAAAGCGGCGGTAGGCTTCTTACAATCCCAGCACGTCGCGCATGGTGTAGGCACCGGCGGGCTTGCCGGCGATCCACTGGGCTGCCCGTAAGGCTCCCATAGTGAATACATCGCGGTTGGTGGCGCGGTGGCCGATTAGTACCTGCTCTCCGTCGGCCGAAAACAGTACCGTGTGGTCGCCAACGATGTCCCCTCCGCGCAATGTGTGAATGCCGATTTCTCCGCGCGGGCGCTCATCGCCGATGCCGTGACGCCCGTAGCAGGCTTTTTCAGACAGTTTGACGTTCCGGCCGTCAGCGGCACATTCGGCAATTCTTAATGCGGTGCCGCTGGGGGCGTCCTTCTTGTGCCGATGATGCATTTCTGTGATTTCAATGTCATAATCTTCAGGCAGCCGGCCGGCGGCGTCTTTCACCATGGCAAACAGCAGATTCATACCAACACTCATGTTAGGTGCATGCAGTACCGCAGTTGATTTGGCGGCATTCTGCACTGCTTCCAGTTCGTTCTCATCGAGTCCGGTTGTGCCGATAACGATGGCGGTCTTGTGCTGAACACAGGCCTCAAGATGTTCCGGAACGGCGGCATGAAAAGAAAAATCTATCAGCACATCCGCGTTTGCAAGCTGATCAAGGTCTGCATTGATCGCGATACCGGCGGCTGGGCCGCCGGCCTGAGTTCCGGCATCCTGCCCGATTGTCTGCTGCCCGACGGCTTCAATCGCGGCACACAATTTCATATTATCAAACTGGGTCATGCAGCGAATGAGAGATTTACCCATTCGGCCCGCGGCTCCGGCTATGGCTACGTTGATCATTGGATTATCCTTCTGTGTTTTCAATGAGGCCGTACTCCGAGAGCACCGTCTGCAGCTTTTCAAAAACGTCCGGATCAGGACTGCACAACGGCAGGCGGAAATTCTCCTCCAGCAACCCCATCATCGCCATTGATGTTTTGACCGGGATGGGGTTGGTGTCCATAAACATACTGGTGAAAAGACGGTAGAGACTGCGATGATCTTCCGCGGCTTCGGCCCAGTTCCCGTGCAAAGCGGCTTTAATCATCTTTACTATCCGCGCCGGGATAATGTTCGATGCCACGCTGATAACGCCTGTTGCCCCGCACAGCATCATCGGCAAAGCCAGCGTGTCATCTCCGGAAAGCACGGTAATGTCGCACACATCAAGAATTGCGCTGACTCTTTCGACGCTGCCGCCGGCTTCTTTAACCGCGGCGACATGCGGATGTTTTGCCAGACGTGCAACGGTATCGACGGCAATCTCACATGCCGAACGGCCGGGGACATTATATAATACGACCGGCAAGCCCAGGTCGGCGATAGTCGAAAAATGGCGGTAAAGGCCTTCCTGGCTCGGTTTGTTGTAATAGGGTGTGACCTGGAGTGTTGCATCGGCGCCAGCCTCCATTGCGTGCTTGGTGAGAACAACCGCCTCTTCTGTCGAGTTTGCTCCGGTGCCGGCAATAACCTGCATTTTTCCGCGGCAGGCGTCGATTGTTGTTTCAATTACCTTTTCATGCTCCTCAACATTCAACGTCGGGGACTCTCCGGTGGTGCCCACGGGCACGATTCCAGCGATCCCGGCTTCGGCCTGCAGGTCGATAAGCCGCCGCAGTCCTTCGTAATCCACACTGCCGTCATCATTAAACGGCGTGACAATTGCTGTATATACTCCTGCTAACATAATCTTCTCCTGTTATTGTCTTTTCTCAATTATCAGCTCAGCAGGAGCTTCGCCCTCCCGTTGTGGCTTCTCAAAAAAAGTCTTCAGTCTTCGGTCTTCAGTCTTCAGTCTCTACTTCCGCCCGCACCAGATCTTCCCATGTTTCGCGTTTACGTATCAGCCGGTGCCGGTCATCTTCAACCATGACTTCCGCCGCGCGCCGGCGGCTGTTATAGTTTGAAGCCATGCTGAAGCCATATGCCCCGGCGCTCATCACCGCCAGTAAGTCATTCTGATTGACTGCGGGCAGCTCCCTTTCCTGTGCCAGAAAATCGCCTGATTCACAGATTGGTCCCACTACGTCTCCAATAAAACATCCGGAAGTGCTTTTGACTGCCAGAATATCGTGATGCGCCTGATAGAGTGACGGCCGCAGCAGGTCATTCATGGCGGCATCCACTATAACAAACTTTTTGAAGGGATTTTCCTTGATATACTGGACTTGTGTTAGCAGGCATCCGGCATTGCCTGCCATAAAGCGCCCCGGCTCCATTACCGTTTTCAGTCCGATCTCTTGTAATGCGGGAATAACCAGTGCGGCAAAAGCATTCGGATCAGGTTCCGGCTGCTCCTGCTTGTAGCGGATACCGATTCCTCCGCCAATGTCAACATATTGGAAAGACGGATATTTTTCCTTTAATTCAAGGCACAGGTGTTTGACCCTTTCCAGCGCATCCGCAAACGGCTGAAAATCCAGGATCTGTGATCCGATATGCATGTGCAGGCCAGCGATCTCAATTCCCGGTAATCCTGCCGCCAGTTCATAAGCCTTGTGTGTTCTTTCGATATCAAGTCCGAACTTGTTTTCCTTTTTGCCGGTAGTTGTATATTTATGGGTTTTCGGGTCGACATCCGGATTGATGCGAAAAGCGATCCGGGCGGTTTTATCCAGCCGGGTTGCGCATTCTGAGATGCGCATGACTTCGGGTTCAGACTCAACGGTAAAGAACAGAATATTGCTATTGATGGCATATTCAATTTCTTCAACAGTTTTGCCGACACCGGCAAAGACGACTTTCTGCGGGTCGGCCCCGGCATGCAATGCACGGAAAAGCTCTCCGCCGGAGACCACATCAAATCCGCCGCCCAATTCGATGAATGTTTTGAGGACCGCTGAATTTGAGTTGGCTTTGACCGAATAGCATAACAGAGGCGAAACCTCCGACATTGCCGCAGTTAAGCCCGCAAAGCTGTTTTTCAGGGCGCTGCGGCTGTAAACATAGAGCGGAGTGCCGTATTGCTGCGCCAGTTGATCGAGCGGAACGGCATCCGCACATAAAATGTCATTTTTATATGTGAAATAATTCATGTTTATATGTGTACCATAGATACCGGCTCACGTCAAACGGGAGACCAGGCTTTGGGTCTCTTCGTTTGCTTGGCGACATGTTTAATTGATTCCTTATCCATCTCCGTGCACTCGTTGTACTCCAGTGAAAGCAGTGAACGGGTGGTTGAAAAGTCTGATTGCGGGTTTGCCACGCTGTTATTAAATAATGTCTTCTTATCGCCCGGCCGGGCTTGCAGGCAAGCTGCTCTAAACTAAACCTGCAACTGGCGGATCTCGTCGAGATGCTTTCGGGTTTCGGTGACCAATACATTTGCGACGGCTTTGTACCCCGGAGCATCTGATGTTACTTTGTCATAAAAATGCGAGTCAAGCAGGGATGATTCGATTTTTATGGCATAATTAATGGCATCTTCACTCTTGTAAGCCAGTTTTTCCGCGTTGGCTATTTCGGTTTCAACCTGTTCGATTGTAGGTTTTACCAAGTCGGTGGAGAAACCACCGATGTTCTGTAGTAAATACCCTTGATCCAGCGTATTTCTTTCTACGCCTTTCAGAAAGGCAGCGTGTTTCTTTTCCTCTTTGGACAGCCCCAGCCATAGGCTTGAATGGACCGGGAATCTGGCGGCATATGTTTCGTAAAGCTTGCTTATCTGTAATTCAAGCTCAATTAGCCTTTTGATGATATCACGCTGAACTGTTATTGTTTTTTCTTTGGCGTTCATAGTGTTACCCTCAATGCCTGGCTACTCCTTACCAGCCAGTTCAAGTTCTTTTGTTATTCTTGCAAAATGTTCAGCGGTATGTTCTTCCAGGGCATCAATTTCCTTTTCGTCGGAATAGTTTCTGGATTTGTAAAGCCGGAAGAAATCATGTTCAATTATTGTGCCTTCAACATCCCGGGCCGTAATAAGCGCCGCTTTCTGGGTGATTCCGTCCTGCTTTGCTTGCTCTATCTTCTTTTTGATATAATTGATGGCGGTATTTATGGCAACGGGGTTGAATCTTGAAAAATCGACAGATATTTTCTTTTGCGAGAACTTATCATGTAATTGTTTTAATACAGCCGAGTGAGCTCTTTCTTCCATTATCAACTTTTCCCAGAAGCCGGTAGGATCTCCTGTGCATGTCTCGTATACCTGATAAAGCTCAGCCATGGCATCTTCATGCGCAATCAATGCACCAAAAATGTCATGCATGGAGTTTTTTGTATTATCGTTCTGCATGTCGGGTTATCCTAGAAGTCTGGTTCAATTATTGTTTTCGCAGTATGAATCCGCTTAGGCAACAGTGCCTTTTCCATTTGCAAGCCTACGATGTCTTTCTCAGGTGCGGCCAAATCAAGGATATCACGCTCCAGTCCCAGCACCCATAAGGCTGACAACAATACCCCTAAAGAAACCGATGTCTCACCGTTCTCAAGTCTGGAAAGTGTTTTTCGTGTCACGAACATTCTTGTGGCCATCTCCGCTTGTGAAATGCTGCGTCTTTTCCTTGCCAGACAAATTCGTTCCCCTATCCGCACCATATTCTCGGTCACAGTTGCCGGTAAAGCCGATTTAGATAATGAGCAACGAGTCATAAAACACCCCTAATGTATTATTAAACAAATAATATGACTCATTCTGTACCGTTGTCGACAGGAATCTGTGCCAAGGGGAGAATTTAACCACAAAGAGCAAAGAACACAAAGAATGGAAAATATTAAGTAACTACTCAGGTAGCCACACCATGTCGCTACTGCTAAAGCAACAGTACAGTAATCTGCCCCTCGAACGCAACCGAAAGATCTCGGATTTTCCATCAGTAAGCTGGTCGTGACTACGAC
>PXDI01000110.1 GCA_003565095.1 PVC group bacterium
CCATGAAATGGGGCTTTGGCTATCAGGTCGGACCTTTTGAACTATGGGATTTGCTTGGCGTTGAACGGGTCGCAGAAAGGATGAACCAAGAATCCATACCTGTTCCCGACTGGGTCGAAAAAATGCTGGCTGACGGTAATGATTCCTTTTATCGCTACAAAGCGGGAAGACCTGTCGCCTATTACGATATATTAAAAAAATCATACCTGCCGATTCCTGTAGACCCGAGAGTAATTGATCAGACATCAACCGCGTTTGCGGACTGTGACATCATGCACAATGCCAGCGCCGGACTTATTGATCTTGGGGACGGTGTGCTGCTGCTCGAACTTCGCAACCCGACAATGTATGTTGATGAAGCAACAATCAATATGTTTGAAGCCGCCTTGCAGCTTTTGAGTGAAGAACCCGGCCGCGCCGGTATGGTTATCGCTTCCAGAGGCGAACATTTCTGTCTGGGAGTTGCCCCTTCTTTTATAATTGAATCAATAGAAAAGGGTGTAATCGAATCTGCCGGGCAGCGTTGGCAGAAAGTGCTGACAGGGATTGACCGGTGCTCCCGGCCGGTTGTTGCGGCAATTCACGGAAGAACCGTATGCGGAGGGGCAGAGATTGCAATGGCTTCAACGCGAGTGTTTGCCCACTCGGAAAGTAAGTTAGGTTTGATTGAAGTTATGGTCGGATTAATTCCTGGCGGAGGGGGAATCAAAGAACTTGTCCGGCGCAGACTCCCGGCTTCCATTACTGACGCCCCCTCTGAAGAACAGATCAACAAGACTCGTGAGATTTTTAACACCATATATCATGCAAGAGTTACAGAAAATGCTTTTGAGGCTAAAGAGATTGGATTTCTTTCGGATAATGACCGGATTGTCTTTAACCGCGATTTTCTTTTGTTCGAGGCAAAACAAGAGGTATTAAACCTTGCGGATGCACTGCCGCAACCCCGTGATACCGGGATTTTTGCCGGTGGTAACGCTATTTATGAGGCTATTGGCCATATTGAGACTATCGAGCTTCCTGGAGAACAGGAGAAAGATCACATGGTCTTTGTTCACAAGGCATTGGCAACCATCATCGCCGGTGGCAGAAATGCCGCTCCGCGGATTGCGCAACAACAGGAGTTCCTTGATCTCGAACAACAGTTCTTTTGTAAATTGTGCCGCACCGATCAGGCGCTTTCATGGTTGAGGACATTTACAACAGCATAATAATTCCATCATTATGTTACGAAAGGATTGACAGTATACATAACTAAGGAGCAAAGTAGACCGGTAATTGTTAATGGTGCATAGCGGGATATTGGCAAACAACAAAGGAGGACGAGATGGCGAAGAAAGTTGTAGTACTGGCGACGAATTATGCAGCGTGGGCGGAAGAATTGCAGGCTCCATGGGATGCGCTTAAGCAGGCCGGCTTCGATGTCACTCTGGCCACTCCGCAGGGGAAAAAGCCGCTGCCTATAAAAATGAGTCTTGATGCGGATTTTGAAGATCCCTTGCAGCATTACAAGGTAAATCCGGCTGAAGTTGTGGCGCGTGCCAAGGAACTTTTTGAAGGCGATGAATGGAGCGCCCCGCTGAAGATTGCCGATGTAAGCATGGCTGATTTCGATGCCATTGTGCTGACCGGCGGACCGGGAACTCCGCTGGATATCGATAACAACCCCAAGGTACATAAACTGCTGCTGGATGCCTATAAGGCAGACAAATGGATTGGCGCTATTTGCTATGCAGTGGGTGCGTTGGCCTTCACGCGCGATCCGGACAATAACCACAGGAGCATCATTCACGGAAAGAAAGTCACTGCGCATCCGCGCGCCTGGGACTTCGATTTCGAGTTGAGTTATGACCTGGCATATACGACCCCCGACAATGCCGGCACCAATGTTGTCACTCCCGGGTTCCTGCTGCCGCTGCAGGACGTGGTTGAGGACGCCGTTGGCCCGGATGGGCAGTGCGTTGCCGACGAAGGTGCTAATCGTGAAAAACCCTGCGTGGTTGTCGATAAGCCTTTCGTGACCGGACTTTCTGTCGAATCGTCGATCGCATTCGGCAAGACGATGGCTGAACAATTATCCCAATGATGGGAGATGCCGCGTGAATCAGACCAGAACAAAAGTCGGTGTCCTGATCGAAGCGGATTACTATGAAAAGGAAATTGCCTTCTACCGGGAATTCTTCCCGGCAGAAGGCATGGACCTTCATTTCATGTCGCGTCTCTGGGGACAGGAGCAACTGGTTTTTCATGGCCATGAAGACAAGACTCCGTTCACTTGTACAGAAAGCTTCGAGGCCATCGACGATGCCATGCTGGACGAGTTCGGGGCTATTATTATCCCGGCCGGTTACGTTGCCGACCGGCTGCGCTATACCGAGGATATCCACAAGCTTCCTCCCGCAGTCGAATTCATGCAGCGTGCCTTTGCCCGTCCACATATAATCAAGGGCATCATTTGTCATGGGCTCTGGCTGCTGGCTCCGGTGCCGGAACTGGTAAAAGGTCGCAAAGTCGTTGTACACAACAACCTGCTTGGTGATGCCAAAAACATGGCAGCGGTTTATGTCGATCAGGATGTGGTCGTGGACAACGACCTGATCACCGCCCGTACAGGCGATTGTCATCAGGCATTTGCAGAGACAATCCTGAAGCATATCAGGGAAAAGCACTAATCCAGTCATTAAGACGGGGAGGGCAGAATTTTGCAGAGTGCTCATACTTCCGATGCGCACGGGGCTGCACAGCAGGGGACGGATTTGCCCCTTGTAGAAATTGATGCGGACTCCTGTGTCGGATGCGGATTGTGCGTGCGGGTCTGCCCAACGCGCTATTTGACTCAAAAAGCACCAAAAACCCGTCCGGAATGTATTCAGTGTGGACATTGTGTAGCTGTCTGTCCGACGGACTCTATCATTCACAAACAAATGGATATGGATGCATTTCAACCCATATCAGACGTCCGTGATGTGGAATTTGTTGAGAGGCTGCTACATGCCAAACGCTCTGTAAGGCATTTTAAGGATAAACCGATTCCCCGCGAGATCATCGAGCGACTGCTGAACAGTGCAGCCTGCGCACCAACAAACTCAAACTCACAGGATCGCGCTTTCATCGTCTTAACGGAGCGCTCATTCATAAATGCATTCGAATTGTTGATTATCGACACGTTCCGAACCTGGATGGAAAACGAGCTGGCAAAAAGCAACGATTCCAATCCTTATCTTATTGCTTCGGCCAAAGGCTTTATAGCCGCTCATGAACAAGGTGCTCACCCTGTTTTTCACAGTGCCCCTTGCGTGATATGCGCACATTCCCGAGAAAATAATTATTTTGGCACCTATAATTGCATATCGGCCACCGATTATTTAATGCTGCATGCCTCTTCTCTCGGTCTGGGGAGTTGCGTAGCCGGGGCTGCTCTTCATTCGCCGAAAGAGGCAAATCGTTTTCTGGGGCTGGCGGATGACCGCCGACTGCAATCCGTGATCGTGCTCGGTTATCCGGCTATCCGGTACAAGCGCACCGTCAGCCGCCGTCCAGCACAGGTTTGCTGGCACGACACACTAGACACGGAGAGTGTGTCGTGCGATCTGAATTTAGATGGATAACGGAAAAAATACGAGAGACAGGAAGAAAAACAGTGTCTGGAAATATTGTCTGATAAAACAGGAGAAAACCCGATGAATGTAAGTCAATCGATTGTATCTATGCTTGAGTCCATTGGTGTAACCGCCATGTTCAGCGGTTCAGGACAGGGGTCCGGGGAAATTCTTTTTGCTTTTTCGGAATCGAAAAAGATCAAAACATACATGGTACGTCATGAGCAGGCGGCATCTTTCATGGCCTGCGGGTATGCGATGTTCAACAAGGGTAATCTGGGGGTCTGTAACGCGCAGGGGGGGCCGGGTTCGTATAATTTCTTTTCAGGCTTAGGGGTGGCGCTGTCAGACTCTTTGCCGATGCTTTCGATTGCATCCTATGCGCCGCGCAAATGGCGCGGCTTCGGTGATCTGGGTGAAGTGACCGGCCTGGGTCGCACCCCGGACTCACAAGCAATGTTCAGAGCCACAACCAAGAAAACGTACTTGATCGAGCATCCAGATCACGTTTGCGATATTTTTGAAGAGGCGATTAATCTGGCTTTTGAGGGGCGACCGGGGCCGGTTCATATCGATATACCCTACGATGTGGCCGCCATGCCGGCGGAACGGCACAGGGATATTGTGCTTGATATCCGTCCCGTTGCACCACCGGCCAAAACAGTTGAACTGTTCGCCAACGTGCTTGCCGATGCCTTGAAGCAGGAACGGAAAATCCTGGCCCTGCTGGGTTACGGTTGTGTCCGCAGTCATGCCGAAGCAGATGTATACAAATTGCTTGAAACCTTTCAAATTCCCTTCATCACCTCAATGGATGCCAAGGGCGTAGTAAAGGAAGATCATCCGTTGTCGCTGGGAATGCCGGGAACCTGTGGTGATCCAGGAGCCAAACAGGCATTCAAAGAGGCGGAAATTGTGCTCGCGATCGGTAATTCTTTCCCCAAATGGCAAATGTGGCGTTTTGAGCCTGGGTTGTTCGACAACAAGACCCTTTTACACATCAATATTGACCGGCATGAAATCGGGAAAGTGTATCCCACCGACTATGGCATGGTTGCTGACGTAAAACTTGCGGTTGAGGCACTGCATGATGCGTTGTCGGGCAAAAACCCACCAGTTGTGCAGAAACAGCCGGTCAAGGATAAAGTCTATCAGTCAACGGTTGAATATTCGGGAAATCTTGTACATCCGGGCGCCCTGTGTCAGGAAATGTCAAAGCTGCTGCCGGAACGCAGCATCATACTCGGCGATGCCGGCGCTAATATGATATGGCTGGCGGCCTATATGGAGTTCACCGGCGGACAGCACTACAAGAATCCGGGCAGTTTCGGGCCGATGGCATCTCATGTGAATGCTGCGCTTGGTGTACAAGCCGCAAACCCGGATCGACGGGTAATTGTCGGGTGCGGTGATGGTGACTATGAAATGGCCGGTTTTGAACTGCTGACCGCTATCCAGAATGACCTGCCGATTATCTGGGTGATTTTGAACAATAGCGAATTCAACATTATTAAGCTATTCAATCTGGCAGCTCATGGCAAAGAAGTCTTCAACCATATTATCAGTCCGGATTTTGCCAAATATGCCGAAGCTTGCGGCGCAAACGGGTTCCGCGTCGAAAAACTGGAACAGTTTGCTCCGGCCTTTAAGGAGGCGTTGGCCTCTAATAAACCTTCCGTCATCGATGTGATTATTGATCCGGAAAGCATCATTCCGTTCAAATGGTGGGAACAGGAATAAGAGCAAACGCTGTTGTGCCGCGCACTTTGTAAGAGGAGATTTTTGAATGATGTCGGCCCGTGCTCAGAAATTTAACTTGGTTGTCTTCATGATAACTTCTTTTTTGTGCTATCAAGGGGCACAAAGGGGGGGCGGATGGCTTGGGCTCGGACCGGGAATGCTAATAATTCATATTGCCTTGTTTCTGCCGGTAACCCCGCAAAAAGCCATCCGGATGATGATAGCGCTGATGACCGGCATAACAGGCTTTTTTCTTGAAACCGCACTGATTGCCGCCAATGTTTATACCGTACTTGAACCGTCGCGCTGGTTGCTTGTCGCACCTTTATGTCCGGAATGGATTCTGGTTTTGTGGTTGAATTTCGGTTTCATGCTTTATTTGTACCGCGAGTTCTTGAACCAGGCACGATGGATTCCGTCGCTGATCGGTGCGGTGTTTTCTTTTATGATCATGGGAAACGCATCACGCATGGGACTGATTATCTTTGATGAGCACATGATGAGAAGCTATCTGATTATTGCCGTCTGCTGGGCTGGAATTGTGTCATTGCAAGTCTATCTGTCAAACCGTCTTGCACAATCAGGAGAAACGAATGATGGAAAACAGGGGTAACGGTTTCCTGTCGCGGCTTTTGCCGCTGCTTGTCATGATTCATGCCGCGGGTTGCGGACATACGGGAACAATGACTCATCGGCCAGCTTTGCAGGCGGAACAGACATCCATTGCGCTTGTTCCTGAAATGATACGTGTCCCTGCCGGTATTTTCAAGATGGGGTGGGACGATTTAGGTGATTACACAGAATTGGTGGCACCGTATCCTGCCGAAAAAAATATCGCGGTTACACCGATGGGACCCATTCGCCTGGTGGAGCTGACGCAGTATTATTATATCGGCCTATTCGAGATAACAAATGCCGAATATTGTGAAATGCTGAATTACGCATTGGCCCAGGGGCTCCTGACGGGGAATTTTGCGGACAATGAAACGGTCCGGAACGCACAAGGCAACCGTCAGGAATTGTTGCGGCTGAATGCCGATTATGAGGGCAAGCAGTGCGAGATTTTTTTTGACGGAAACCGTTTTGCGGTCAAGCCCGGACGGGAACGGCATCCGGTGGTGTACGTGTCGTGGTACGGTGCGGCGTTTTATTGCAATATGCTCGGCCAATCACAGGGACTTGCCCCGTTGTATAATCTCGAAGACTGGTCATGCACCTTCGACGGCGAAGCGCGCTTCTATGGCACCCCCGGTTACCGCCTGCCTACAGAGGCTGAATGGGAACACGCCGCCAGATTCGATGACGACAACCTCGTATATAACCGGCGCATGGTTCCGTGGGAATCATCCGGGCAAAAATATTTTGAAGAAAGCCAAGGTGGCAATGATTTGACCTATTTCGAGCCCTTGGTGAACTTCAAAACCGGTCGAGGGACAGTACCTGTTGATTTTCATGAGGCAGGTCGCAGCAAGCTTGGGTTATACAATCTGGGCGGCAACGTTTCGGAA
The DNA here is from genome assembly GCA_003565095.1 of PVC group bacterium. Lineage (GTDB taxonomy): Bacteria > Verrucomicrobiota > Kiritimatiellia > UBA8416 > PXDI01 > PXDI01. The sequence continues at coordinate 6,848 of PXDI01000110.1, forward strand.
TGGGCTCAGGACTTCTACGCACCTTATTCTTATTTTGCGCCTTATAACGGATCGGACCCCGAACAGAATCCCATCAACGACACTTCCGGTGTCTATCGCCAGCGCCGTGGCGGAAGTTGGCTGATCTACGCCAATAACTTTCCGCTTACCACGTTTCGTACTAATACCAATTGGCCCTATACGAGTTACTGTGATCTGGGCTTCCGTATCGTCAAAGTCCATTAATGCAAGGAGGTCGTCATGTTTGTCTTTCGTGAAAAGAGCAATGAAATTGATTTTGGCCAAGGTATCCGGCTGACCGATTTGGGCGGAGGCGAAAACATGAACGCGCTGTTCTGGCAGACACCGGCGGGGACGGTTTCGCCGGTACATGATCATCCCGAGGAGCAATTCGGTTATCTGATAAAAGGCGTATTTGAGGTTACCATTGGCGAAGAGAAGAAAATTCTAAAGCCGGGGGATGTCTACCACATTCCAGGCGGCATTCCTCATCAGTTCCGGGTAATAGAAGATACGGAAGCCATTGATGTGTTCAGTCCTAAACGCCCCGTTCCTGAACCTATACAATAAGGGGCCGGCCGCATGAAAAATAACCGGACTGTAATCGTGACGACGGTTGGGATGATTGCTCTGGCCGCAGGCTGGTTTGCAAGGGGAACTTTCGTCTCGTCCCGCGAAACACCCGCAGACGCAACCGCCAGACCCGGCATGACCCCGCCAGTCGTTATGGTACAGACCGTACAGGTGACTCCGGTGCCGGTAGCAACCGAAATAATCGCCCGCGTTGAACCCATCCAGACGGCGCATATCCGCACGGAGATATCCGGCAAGCTCACAGCGGTTCATTTTACTGAAGGCGCGCAGGTAGAAGAAGGCGCGCCACTCTTCACTATCGAACCGGATCAGTATCAGGCAACCGTACTGGCCCGCGAAGCGGATCTGGAACGCGCCAAGGCGGAACAGGTACGCGCACATTCTTATCTTGCGCGTAGCAAAGGTGCAGATGCACGCAGTATATCACGCACCGCTTTGGAAACGGCCGAAGCTGACTTATTGCGCGCAGAAGCAGGAAAAAAACAGGCGCGCGCCAATCTGGATCTGGCGCGCATCGCTCTCGCGCATACAGAAATCATGGCACCGATCAGCGGACGAATCGGCCCTGCTATGATGACCCGCGGCAATATTGTGAATCCGGCATCCGGTCCATTGGCAAGGATTGTGCAAACAAATCCTGTCCGTGTAATGTTTTCCCTGGCTGATCGCGATTTTTTACAACAGCAATGGAATAATCCGGAAAGCGCCAGCCGTGCAAGGGAGGCCCGCGTCCGGCTGCCCGATGGCACCATGCTGCCGACCGTCGGTCATTTTGACTTTGCTGACAATGTCATGAATCCGGACACTGGGTCTATTGCTGTCTATTATCGCTTTGACAATCAGGATGAGCTGCTTGTTCCCGGTAGTCATGTTACTGTTTTGCTGGAAAAACCCGAACCAGAAGCCGGCATTGCTATCCCGCAAAAAGCGGTTCTAAACGATGCGCAAGGTGCGTATGTTCTAACGGTTGCACCCAATAACATCGTTATGATGGCCCGGGTTGTTCCGGGTGTGCAGGTCGGGGCGGATATCGTCATCCTTTCAGGTTTGATGCCTGAGACCCGCATCATTGTGGAAGGGGTACAAAAGGCTTATCCGGGGTTTCCTGTACAGCCGCTGCCGCCTGAGGATGGCGAATGACCGCGCGTGTTTTCATTGAACGGCCGCGTCTGGCCGGCGTAATCTCGATCGTACTGGTTCTGGGAGGAGTTCTTTCATTTCGCACTCTACCGGTGACCCAATACCCTCAGGTTACCCCGCCGCAAGTAGTCGTGCAAACGGCCTATCCCGGTGCCGGTGCCGAGGCATTGGCCGACACGGTTGCCGGACCGCTTGAAGATGCAGTCAATGGTGTCGACGGTATGCTTTATATGACGTCCACATCCGACAATTCCGGTCTTTATGTGTTAACTGTGACGTTCGCTATTGGAACAGATGCCGACATGGCTCAAGTCAAGGTGCAAAACCGGGTTTCCCAGGCCATGCCGCTACTTCCGGTGGAAGTGGTACAACAGGGGGTAACTGTCCGCACCCGTTCTTCAGATACGCTTGGTTTTGTCGTAATCCGTTCACCGCAAAATACACGGGATGAGCTGTTTCTCAGCGATTATGCCAATCGTATCGTCAAGCCTGCGCTCGAACGGATCCCGGGCGTCAGCGGAGCACAGGTGTTCGGAGCACGATACAGCATGCGTATCTGGACCGATCCAGACCGGCTGGCGGCTCTGAGTTTGAATGCACGGGATGTGGCAAATGCCATTCGCGCCCAGAACCTGCAGGCGTCCATCGGTTCTGTTGGCGCAGCACCGGGGAATGAAACCACGCAAATGACCTTTGCGCTCAAGGCGGAGGGACGCATGAATGATCCCGCCGACTTTGAACAGATCATCGTACGCGCCGCCGCGGATGGCTCGATGGTTTTGTTACGGGATGTGGCACGGGTTGAAATCGGCACGGAGAATTACCTGTATCGCGCAAGATTCAACGGCAAACCTGCTGTTGTTATCGGGGTAAGCCGTTTTGCGGATTATAACGCCCTTGCCGCTATGAACGCATTACAAAAAGAACTGGCAGCATTGCAGGAACAGTTCCCTGAAGATATGGAAGTCCTGCTGCCCTACGATTCCACTCTTTTTGTGCGTAACAGCATTCGCGAGATTATTCTGACCTTGTTATTAACCTTCGCGCTTGTTATCGGCGTTTGCTATCTGTTCCTGCAGGACTGGCGCGCAACTCTTGTGCCGGCGCTGACCATTCCCGTTTCACTTTGCGCGACTTTTGCCGTTCTTTCGGCATTGGGCTATAGTATTAATACGCTGACTCTATTCGGTCTTGTCCTGGCCATCGGGCTGGTGGTAGATGATGCCATTGTAGTGGTGGAAAGGGTTCTCGATTTAATTCAAACAGAAAACCTTGAGCCGAAAGCCGCTACGATCAAGGCCATGCAGCAGGTGACCGGGGCTGTTATTTCAACCACACTGGTGTTGCTCGCCATATTTGTGCCGATCGGGTTTGCCGGGGGAATCACGGGAAGAATCTATCGGCAATTCGCGGTGTCCATTTCTGCCGCGGTCTTCTTTTCCACAGTAAATGCGCTTACACTCAGTCCTGCCATATGCGCAACCTTGCTGAGAAATACCAAACCTAAACAACATGGTCCGTTGCGTTGGTTTAATATCGGGATGGATCGCGTTCGCAATCGTTACGTGACGGTGGCAACAGCTCTGGCCAGCCGCCGGTTTGTCACAGTGTTGCTGCTTTCGCTGGTGCTTGGACTAACGGGGTTAATAGCGAACACCCGACCGACCGCTTTTCTGCCTGACGAGGATCAGGGCGTTATTTTCGGATCTGTGCAGCTGCCCGAAGGTGCCTCCCAGTCACGAACCGAGGCCCTCCTACAGGAAGCGCTGGCACCACTGCGCACCGAATCCGGCATCAACTATACGGTCGAAGTAACCGGCTTCAGCATGATCGGCGGTTCGGGTGAGAATATGGCCTTTTTCCTGTTTGGACTTGATTCATGGGATCGCCGTAAATCTGCCGATCTGCATGTAAACGCCATTCAAGAGCGGTTTCAGGCACGCTTGAATCAGATCCCGGGCGCACGGATTAATCTATTTACTCCACCCGCTATAGCAGGCATCGGTGTTACCGGTGGACTTGACATTCGGCTGTTGGCCATGGAGGACAACGACCCGCAAGCACTCGGAACAGAACTGAACCGGTTTCTTGCACGGCTCAATTCTGCACCGGAAATTCAGTACGCTTTCAGCGGATACTCCGCCAGTACACCCCACATTTTTCTCGAAATTGATCGATTGAAAGC
>PXDI01000350.1 GCA_003565095.1 PVC group bacterium
ATGTAGAGATTGAGAGATATGTGTGTAAGAGTAGGTGTATGAGTAAGCGAGTGTGGGGCATCATCTTTATCCGTACTTTTAAACTTACTCTTACACTCGAATCTCTGGTATCGAGGATAGATGGCAATCGGTTTGTGTGACGAGAGATTAGCGAAAATGATTAGGGTGAAAGATTATGGGGTATCTGGAGGAATCACCGCGCCGGGCGGTTTTTTTTGATCGTGACGGCATTGTCAACGTCTCTCCGGGAGCGGGGTATGTGACGCGGCCGGAAGATCTGCAGATCATGCCGGGATTTCCTGATGTTCTGCAACTGGTTAAAGAGCGTGGTTATCTGGCAGTGGTTGTTTCCAATCAGCGCTGTGTGGCCGCCGGGATCATTGATCTGGCAATGCTTTCACAGATACACGACAGGTTACAGCGTGATTTGCAAGTCGGCTGGTCGGTCGGTTTTGACGATATTCTATTTTGTCCGCATGATCGTGATGAGAATTGCGACTGCCGTAAACCGCGTCCGGGAATGTTGTTAATGGCGGCGGAAAAATATGCGATTGATCTGGGGGCATCGTGGATGGCAGGTGATCAACCGCGTGATATAGAAGCAGGGCGGGCTGCCGGCTGCCGGACCGTATTTGTGGGTAATGCAGCGGGCTTCAATGAAGCGGGCGCGGATTTCCATGCAGCGGGCATGCCGGAATTGTTGACGATATTTGACAAACAATTGATCTGATAGCTTATTTTTTTTATGGATATAATTTATTTATCACCGCCGGGGGTTGTTCCTGTTCTGATAGGTCCTTTGCAGGTGCTGGTGGCCATTCTGCCGGGGCTGCTGCTGGCGCTGCTGGCAGCCTTGCAGGCGTTGTTCAAGCCGGCAACAATGCTGCTGTTTCTGCGGCTGCTGTGGCGTTTGAAGTTTCAGGTAGCGGCGATTATTGTGCTGATCAGCGGTGTCGTTTACGGCATAAGGATGATCCTGCCGGAGCGCACCGGAGCGGTTGGGTCGGCTGAGGGGGGTGAAATGGTCTGGCCGGCTTTTCGCGGGGGACTTGACCGGCGGGGCTGGCAGCCGGGGAGTGAAGATCCGGCTGAACCGGGTATCCGCTGGCGCATGGATTCACTGCATAAAAATTTTTATGCCTCACCGTCGCTCGCCGGCAACCGTCTTTTTATTCCATCTGCTGAGGTAAGCGTTTTTAATCGTCGCGGGGAAGCTGAATTGTATTGTCTGGATGCTGATACCGGCGGGGTTGTCTGGCGCAGCGGTCCGCCTGGATACCGGGCAACATTCTCCTCGGTGGCGGTTGGAGAGAAGCATCTGGCGGTCGGTGAGGGTTTGCATTTGACGAAGGATTCGCGCATTACCGTGCTGGACCGTGAAAGCGGCAGGATGCTTTGGGCATACCGTACAGACAGCCACTGCGAGAGTTCTCCGGCGATAGGTGAAGGCCGTTTGGTTACCGGAGCCGGGCAGGACGGTTTTTATTGTTTTGAGCTTGATCCTGATAAGGATGGGAATCCGGTTTTGCTTTGGCATGCGCCGGGACCTGCTGACTATCCCGACGCATCCGGTTCTCCGGCTATCTATAACGGCCGGGCGTATCTGCCGCTGGGACGTTGGGGCGGCCGGGCGGTTGCCTGTCTGGATTTGCAAACCGGTAAGGAATTGTGGCGGACGCAGGTGCCGTATCCTGTTTTTGCCGGGCCGACTTTTGCCAACGGGCAAATGTTTGTCGGTATGGGGAACGGTAATTTTATTCAGAGCGCTGAACAGGCGCTGCCGGGCGAACTGGACCGTTTAAGGGCGCAAGGCGCAACTGATGAAGAGGTCGAGGCGGCCCGGTTCACTTTACTGCCGGGCGGTGCGGTATGGAGTATTGATCCGGAATCCGGTGCAGTCAACTGGTCGGTTGAATTGTCGCGGGCTGTACTGGGGCAGGTTGCGGCCGGATCGGATGCCATCTATGCCGCAACACGGGCGGGGGAGGTTGTGCGGATCAGTTATGCCGGACGCATAACCGCGCAGTGGATGACTGATGCGCCGGTATTGTCATCACCGGCGGTAGCCGATCGGCATGTTTACATTCTGAATGAACGCGGACGGTTGACGTGTCTGACCAAAGACGGTTTGCGACCGGTATGGCAAATGGCGCTGGGGCTGCCCGGGCCGTGGATCGGTTCCCCGACGGTTGCGCGCGGAATGGTGTATGTCGGCACTCCCGGCGGCGGGGTCGTTGCTGTGGGCAATCCGGCCGGTGAGCAGCCGGTGATTCCATGGAGCGGGGCGCTGGGTGGCGCCGGGCGTTCCGGTGGTTTGGCTGATGAAGAACCGGGGGGACGCGGGGTGCTTGATTGGCGCTTTAGCGGTGATGATGACGCGCAATATGTGTTTACCGCTCCGGTTGCAAGATATAATGATTTTACATATGTAGCAGTCTCCGGCACCAATAATCCCGGAGTGGTGGCTTTGTCGTATCCGGCAGATGCCGTCAGACAGGTTCCGCCGGTTGCATGGTCATTTGCCACGCCGCATCCGGTGACCAGATCGGTAGCAGTGCATGAGGAGCTTTTACTGTTTGTGGATGGTGAGACCGATACGGCGGGGCGGAGCATGTTTGCGCTTAATCCGGCGAGTGGCAGTCTGCTTTGGCAGATTGGTGTAGAGCCGTCCGCTCCGGGCGGTTTCAGGCTGGATGATGCCGGAATACTTGCGGCACTGGATGATGAGGGGGTTAGCGCGCTGGATTTTTCAGGAGAACGTATTTGGCACAGTCCGGTTGGCGCGCTGGTGTATGAACCGGACTCAATGGGGACGCTGGTTGTTTTGGGGGTGGCTGATCCCCCCGCTTTGAAGCTGCTTGACCGTGGCAGCGGCCGGGTATTATGGCGTATGCCGCTGGAGGGGGCTTTGCGTGCTGCGCCGGTATTACGTGCCGACAGGGTTATTGTTGCCGAAGGAATGTCGGTTACTGCGCGCCGCATAACTAACGGTGCGCCAATATGGCGGACTGAAACCGGTATTCTGAGCGGGGGATTCATGCCGGTGGCGCATGGTCATGCGGCCGGAGTAAACGACGCCGGAGAGCTGGTCGTGCTGGATATTGCCGACGGGGAGGAGTTATTGCGCAGCGCTGATGCTGAGAAAAGCGTTTCCCCGTTACTGTTTCGTTCCGGCATACTCTATCTTTCAAAAGGCGGGGACTGGATGCTGGCAGGGTTAGATGCGGATGCTCCGACGCGCTGGATGGCCGCACGCTGGCTGGGATTGCCGACGTCGGCGGCAGTGTTTGTTGACGGAGCTTTGTATTATCCCACACCGGAGCGGGGCTTGGTGCGTATCAGACGCCGGGATTAACTGATTTATATGGTTTTATTATCATGAAGCAGCAATGGACATACAGTTTTTCAGAGAGAGCGCCGGGCGGCGACATGGAGCGCCGCGCTTTGCTGGGAGGCAAGGGGGCGAGTCTTTCTGATATGACCGGTGCAGGCTACAATGTGCCGCCGGGCTTCACCATAACAACTGAAGCCTGCCGTTACGTGTTAGCCAATAGCGGGCAATGGCCGGCCGGGCTTGAACAGGAAGTATCGCGAAGAGTGGCAGAACTGGAAGCCATGACCGGCCGGTGCTTTGGTGACGGGTCGCTGCTGGTTTCGGTTCGTTCCGGGGCCGCGCGTTCCATGCCGGGAATGATGGATACTTTGCTGAATGTCGGCGCGGATATAAAGCGTGATGCGATGCAGGTACTCCGTGAAGCAATTGATGCGGTCTTCAATTCATGGAAATCAGCACGGGCGCAGACCTACCGGAGACAGCACGGTCTCGACAATAACAGTGGAACCGCGGTTAATATTCAGATGATGTTTCCTTCCGAGGTTTCCGGTGTGATTTTCACCCGGAATCCCAATGCCCCGGATGACGGCATTTTGTTAATTGAGGCGGCGCACGGGCTTGGTGAAGCGGTTGTTTCCGGGGATGTCACTCCAGATAACTACCGTGTCAGGCGAGATGCTATCAATGATTACGAAGTGATACCGGGCGGGAATGCTGCGGAGCGTGGCGTGGTTACTGTCGCGAAAGACGATCCGTCACTTGTTTTAAGCAGAGCGCAGGTTCAGGAATTGGCGGAGATGGCGCTGCGGCTGGAGCAGTGGGCGGGCGCTGCGCTTGATATTGAATGGGGAATTGCGTCCGGTGAACTGGCGCTTTTGCAGTATCGCGCAATTCGCGGTATGGATGTTTTGCTGGATGTGGAAAAGGGCCGGCAGAGCGAAATTGAAAGGTTGCGTAAGCTTTGTGAGCAGTCGGGGGCGGCGCGCAAGCTTTGGGTGATGCACAATCTGGGCGAGACGCTTACGGCACCGACTCCGTTGACCTGGTCGATCATTCGTGAATTTATGCTTGGTGACGGCGGATTCGGGCGCATGTACCGCGATTTAGGCTACCGGCCGCATGCCGACGTGGCACAGGATGGCTTTCTGGAGTTGATCTGCGGGCGGATCTATGCCGATCCAGACCGGCAGGCGGGATTGTTCTGGGGGGCCATGCCGCTGGTATATGATCTGGATGCGGTGATTGCTGATCCGGCTGTTCTTGAGGGACCTCCCGGTAAGCTGGATCCTGATCGTGCTACACCTGAATTTCTGATTGAACTGCCGCGCACACTTACGGCGATGCTGCGTTGTTGGAAAAGTATGCAGAGAGCGGCGGCCGGGGCGGCGGCATGTTTTGAGCAGAAGGTCTTGCCGGGGTGGCTGGAGTATGTGCAGGAAAGTCGGAAAACCGTTCTTGGGATAATGTCTGAGAGTGAGCTGCTGGAAGAGTTGAATGCGCGTATAGAGCGTGTAATGCATTCTTTCGGCAAAGAGTCTCTGAAGCCGGGTTTTTATGGCGGACTGGCGCTTGCGCGTGTGCAGAAGCTGTTGGGCCAGTTTACGGATGACAGTGAAGCGGCTCAATGGGCATCGCGTTTGACCACCGGTTTGGAAGGGGATTTGACGGCTGAACAGGACCGGATGCTTTCAGAGGTAGCTGTTGGCAGTGAAACAATGGAATCATTTCTTGAGCGTTTCGGTCACCGTGCCACGGGTGAAATGGAGCTGGCGCGGCCGCGCTGGCATGAGGATCCTGCGGCGCTTGACCCGCTGCTGGAACAGGCGCGCCGCAACGGAATACAGGTGTTGCGCGAGCGGCATTCCGCGGCGGTTGAGCGTGGCAAGGCGGCGCTGAGTGAGCTGCCTGCGCAATTGAAAGAATGGGGTGGTTCAACAGCTTATGAGGAGATCGCGGCGGCGGTTGCGCAGGCGCGGGAGCTGCTGCCATACCGCGAAAACGGCAAGTATTATCTGATGATGGGGTATGATCTGATCCGGCAGGCTTTATTAGTGCTGGCACAGAAATGGAATATCGGTCCCGATCTGTTTTATCTGGAATTAGGCGAGCTGGCCGAATATCCGCTTCGCAAGGAATATTTTGATGAACAGATAAAGCAGCGCAGGGTGCGCTGGCAGTCATTCCAGCGTTTGGAAATGCCGCAGGTATTGGATTCGCGGCAACTTGACAAGCTTGGGATGCCGGATGAAGTGGAGGGCGGAGAGGAGCGCAGCGGCACAGCGCTGGCATCTGGAACCGCCAGTGGGCCGGCTGTGGTTATCTCAGATCCGTCTGAAGCCGTTGATCTGCCTGATGGCTACATTCTGGTGTGTCCGAGCACTGATCCGGGTTGGGCGTCACTGTTTACCGGCGCGCGCGGATTAGTTGTAGAGCGCGGCGGGACATTGTCACACGGGGCAATCGTTGCGCGTGACTTCGGAATTCCGGCGGTGGCGTGTCCGCGCGTCACACATTGGTTGAGCAGCGGTGATACCATTCGAATTGACGGCAACAAGGGCAGGGTGGTGCGGATTGGCGGAAGTCGCGGGTGAATCAGATTGGCAGGAAAAGCGTGCCTTTACCGCCAATCTTGCGCTCCTGCCGCACAAGGCGGCAGGGGGCGTGAGGCGCAGATGTGTTATGATAAAGGATTGTATTAATTTGCTATGACAGAAGTTTTTGAACAGTTTTATGACCGGCTGGTGATGGTGCTGGATATACCGCTGGGCTGGATGTTGTATTGCGGGCGGGATCTGCCGTTGGTGTTGCTGGCGGCGGGGACTGCGTTTGCGATGTTGCTTTTGCGCAAGCGGGTAAGTGACCAGGAGTTTCTCGGACGTTGCGCCGGGGACCGTGACACATTACGGAGGCGGATCCGGGAGGCAAAGAAAGCCGGGGACAAAGAGCTTTTACAGAAATTGCGTGCGGCGGCGGCGCGGGTCTCGCTGAAAATGATGCGGCGGGAGGGGCGTCCGTTGCTGGTTTCCCTGCTGCCGATTATGTTACTGGCGGCGTGGGCGTATGCACGGTTGGGTCATTATCCGCCGCAGAGCAGTGTGCCGATTGCCGTCAGTGCTGATTTTGATCCGGTACTGGCCGGTACGGTGGTTTACATGCTGCCTGAAGCAGGTGTAACAGCAACCGGCGGCTGGGTGCAGATTGCCGAAAATGTTGAGTTGGCCGGCGGTGAAGCTGTTGCCCGCGCTGAATGGTTGTTGGTGTTTGCGGGTCGTAAAGAACCGTATTTGCTGACAGTGCGTGGCGGCGGGGAGAGTGCGGATTTGTCTGTGATTCTTGATCGCAGGACCTACCGCGTACCTGAGCGGTTTTATCCGGGTGTGATAACAGCAGTGCGGATTCATCTTGCTGAACGGCGTTTTCTTGGTATTCTACCCGGTATAGAGAAGCTGATGATCCCGCCATGGATGCTGGCATACCTGCTTTTGGCGGTGCCGTTTTATCTGCTTTTCAAGAAAATACTGCGAGTGCATTGAGTGACTTGACCGGTCAACGGGGGTGGTTATGTCTAAAGCGGTTGCCGATCAAAAAGTACTGGTTTTATCCAACATGAAGTCGGGCTTGCGCTGGTCGTTTGATGATCTGCAGAAAGCGATTGCGCATTATTGGGATAAGACCGGCGCGCGCGTCAGTTACCAGTTTTGTCATGGGGTGGATGATATCCGCAGTAAAAGCCGGTTTGCGGTGGAAGATGGTGTGGATACGGTACTGGTGGCCGGCGGTGATGGAACGGTTAATCTTGTCGGACGCGAGTTAATGCATACACCAGTGTGTCTTGGGGTCATTCCCACCGGCAGCGGCAACGGTTTCGCGCGGCATTTTGCCATTTCCTTGAATCCGCGCAGTGCGGTTAAACAATTGGCCGGTGCACAGAGCACCCTGATTGATGTCGGGCTGGTAGATAAGAATCCATTTTTTGTCACTTGCAGCATGGCCTGGGATGCGAGGATTGCCGAGGGGTTTCAAAAGTTTCCTTTCCGCGGTATTCTGCCGTATATTTTTGCCGGGGTGCAGGAGTTTCTTGATTACTCTCCACAGCCGATCAGTGTTGAGACCGATGACGGACGCACTTATAATTTCCCTGACCCGCTGCTTTTCACTGTAGCTAACCTGACTGAATTCGGGGGCGGGGCCAAGATTGCGCCGGACGCGCAACCGGGGGACGGAATGCTTGAACTGGTTGCCTCGCGGCATCGTGACGGACCCAAACTGCTGGCAAACATCGGTCGTCTGTTTAACGGGACTTTGTCCGTATTGCCGGAAGTGTTCTGGACACGTTTCCGCCGCATGACCGTGCGGCGGAAGCACTCCGCACCAATCCAGGTTGACGGGGATTTATTGGATGCCGGAGAGACGATAGAAGTCGAAGTCAGTCCGGCCTGCCTGAATGTATTGGTTCCGGTCGTTAAAGGAACCTGACAGATTCAATACTGTTTTTCGTATTCGCCTTTACCGAGGCGTTTCAGTTTCTGGAATCCGGCTGCTTTTGCGCGGTCATCAAGGCTGCTGACGGACAACCCCAAACGCGGTGCAGAGATTAATTTTATAATTTGATTACCGCAATGGGGGCACTGCTTCAGCCGGTCATCTGAAATATTCTGCAGTAACTCAAAACTGTTTACGCAATATGCGCAAGATTTCCGCTTGTCTTTGGCTTCGTACTCGTATATCGGCATTCTGACTCCTTCGAGCTTTATTTACTGATATTATCAGCATACAGGGGCTGATATGCAACTACTTACTTTGCGGAAAGTGCGGGCCGAGCAGCAGGCGTATGACTTCGCGTGCCAGCCGCAGTCCGAATATTCCGGTCATGCATGAAAAGCTGCCGAGAGTCTGCCGTGCCCTTCCGCGTGTATTCCATGTTTCCTGGTCGGCCGCCGGCAGACGTTGGCGCAGGTGGCGGGTATCCTCTTCTGAATAGATACAAAGAATGCCATCGTTGATGCCTCTTCTTTTAAGGTGGCGCCGCATCCAGCGGGCAAGGGGACACCAGCGCGTACATGAAATGTCATTGACTCTGATCATTGCCGGGTCGGTGGTAACCGCAGCACCCATGCTGGAAACAATTTGTAAACCGGCGCGGTGCGCGGCTTCCAGCAGTGCAGCCTTTGGCCCGACACTATCGATTGCATCAACGACTATATCGGGGCGCGGATCAAAAACCTGCTGAACAGTCTGGCTGTCTATGAACAGATCAGAAGCAATTACCCGGCAGTCCGGATTGATCTCCTTAACCCGGGCGGCGGCGATTGCTGTTTTGTTTTTACCGATAGTTGATTCAAGAGCATAAAGCTGCCGATTGATGTTGCTGGTGTGGACCGAGTCAAAGTCAACCAGCCGCAGGGTACCGATCCCGCTGCGGGCGAGCGCTTCAACTGCATATGAGCCAACAGCACCGAGACCGGCAACCGCGACCGTGGAGTTTGCCAGAATATCCATTGCCTGAGCGCCGAACAACAAGCGGGTTCTTTCAAAGCGATCCATGAATGTTCCTGTAATTGTTGACTACCTTGAGAGAGTTATCCGCAAGCGCCTGACTAAGTTCTTCTGCGGTCTCCGTGCGTAATTCCGCCAATCGGTTAAAAACGTGCGGCAGATATTCGGGCAGATTGGGTGTATCTTTGGCGTGGGTTTCGCGGATTGGTTCGGGCAACATATCGGGGGCATCGGTTTCAATGAGCAAGCGTTTTTGCGGAATAAGCGGGACGGTTTGCTCAGCGCGCCGGTTTCCCTGATAAGTAATAGAGCCGGAGAAAGAGAAATAAACCGGCAGGTCATTAAGTTCCATGACGGTTTCCGGCGAGCCGGAGAAAGCGTGGAGAACAATTGCCGGCGGGCGGGGGTTGAGCGCGTGCAGCAGGGCCGGCATCCGGTTCCATGCCCGGTGGCAGTGAATAACAACCGGGCGGGCGAGGGCTGCCGCCAGCTCCAGTTGCTGCTGCAATACAGGCACCTGATCCTGGTCATGGCGGAATTCCGGTGCGTGATCCAGACCGGCTTCGCCGACCGCGGCAGCGCCGAATTCCGCCAGATATGACTCGAGGTGTTGCCGCCATTGCTCGCTGCGTGTGCCGGTGTACCACGGATGTAAACCGAACGCAGGAATAATGCAGTCATATTTTCTGGCCAGTTCTGCCACATGCGGCCAGTCGGCTTCGGATGTTCCGCAGACTACAAAGCCCATTACGCCGGCCTGACCGGCGCGGGCAATAATTAAATCTGCTTGATCGCGGATGCGGGGGTCCTGCAGATGGCAATGCATATCATATAGAAAAAAAGAGTTATCTTTGTGCATAATTCCATAATACGTGATTGCTGCGGCGCGTCAAGCTGTGGCGTTGTTCAGGCAAGCGAAAAAAAAGTTTGATTTTATTGATATTTCTCATTGCATTGGCAATGCGGGTTTTGTATATATTGATTGGTCTAAGGTTCAATCACCCTAACAGTGAAAGGAGCTCACATAATGGCAAAGCCCAAGACCAAGACTCAGATCATCGCCGGTATGGCGGAGGCGGCAGGGATTTCAAAGGTCCAGGCCAAGGCGGCGCTTGATGCGCTGGTAGATATGGCGTACAAGGGCGCGAAGGATGGTTTCACCATTCCGGGTGTCGGCAAGCTGTTGAAACAGCGCCGTAAGGCCCGCATGGGACGCAACCCGGCGACCGGAGAATCAATCAAGATTCCGGCCAAGACGGTTGTTAAGTTCCGTGTAGCCAAGGCTGCGAAGGACGCGATCCTCTAATTCAGTTAGATGATTACGGGCAGACGGCCGCAGTGAGCAATCGCTGCGGCCGTATGCTTTTTAATGTGTATTGCCCGGAGTGGTTATGTTAGTTTTTATCACAGTCAGTTTTGAATCAATTGAGTTCCGGGAGATTTATCATGTCGGATGAAAGCAGCAGGGAAGCATCCTTTGATGAGCAGTTGAAAGCCTTTATGCGTCAGGCCGGTTTGGGGTTTACTCCTTCACCGGGACCGCGCGCCGACGCGAGTGATGATGATGCCGCGCATCAGCAAAGACTGGACCGTATCCGTAATTTCAAGATGAAACCGCGCGAGGTGCGCGATTATCTGGATCGTTTTGTGATACGTCAGGATGATGCCAAGAAGGTCTTGTCGGTAGCGGTATGCGATCATTACAACCATGTGCGCCGTTGCATTGATGATCCGGTTTTTGCGGAGAACGAATTTGCCAAGCACAATATCCTGCTGTGCGGACCTACCGGTGTCGGTAAAACTTTCCTGATCCGCTGTCTGGCAAAATTGATCGGAGTACCGTTTGTAAAGGCGGATGCCACGAAGTTTTCGGAGACGGGCTATGTTGGACATGATGTGGAAGATCTGGTGCG
>PXDI01000049.1 GCA_003565095.1 PVC group bacterium
AGATGTTTCTAATTGACGACACGGGCACAAATTGGGCTTGGCGGATGGCGCCGGTTTGACTAATCTGTTGTCACTGGCGGAACAACGTATGAGCAAGAGTAGAAAAATGAAACGCGTTGTGTGGAAACTGGGCGGATCGAAATGACTTTACCCATTATTAAAGGCCTGACCCCTCTGCTTGTGATTCTGCTCTTCTGGCCGCTGTGATTTTATCGCGGGGCGATTTCGCGGGTAATGCCGGCGAGTTCGGTTACTAGATCGGAAGCGGTAAGTCCTGCCTGTGAGTGACGCCATGCGCACAGGTCGGCGGCGCGTCCGTGCAGAAACACCGCCAGCCGCGCGGCGTCAAACGGCGCGATGCCTTGCGCCAGTAATCCGGTCAGATAACCCGCCAGCACATCGCCCATGCCGCCGGTGGCCATGCCGGGGTTGCCGGTAAGATTGATCCACTGGCTGGTTTCCGGTGCCTGCACCAGCGTTCCGGCACCTTTCAGAATGACAGTGGCTGCCGTTGCGGCTGTCAGCTTGCTGATTGCTGCGCGGCGGTCAGCCTGAATGTCCGCCGACGGAACACCCAGCAGTCGCGCCGCTTCTCCGGGGTGGGGGGTGATAACGCGTGCCGCGCCGGCTTGTGCAATTTTCTGAGGATTACTGCCGAGGGCATTCAAAGCGTCGGCATCAAGAACCATTGGCACCCGGCAGACATCGAGCAGTTTTTCAATCAGCGCCACCGAATCTTTCGATGCTGTTATTCCCGGTCCGGCCAGGACGGCGGAGTATTCATTTATTTTTTTGGGCAGGGCCTCTAATGCATTGGCGGTCAGCCCGCCGCCAATGCCGGCCGGTGCGGAGTGCACCATGGCATCCGGCACACCTGCAGCGACAATCTGCTGGACGCTTTCCGGTGTCAGCACGCTGACCAGTCCGGTGCCTGAACGGCAGGCGGCCCGGGCGGAGAGTATGGCAGCTCCGGCGTATCCCGGCGCACCGGCAATTATGAGCGTGTGCCCGCAGTCACCCTTATGGGCATTGCGTGAACGCGCCGGCAGCAGCTTGTAAAGATCAAACGGGGTGATCAGTTCAATATCTGACTGGACCGTATCCATTAATTCCGGAACGATCCCGATATCGGCGACTTCAATATTGCCGACATAATCCAGCGCTGAGGGTTGCAGCAATCCGGTTTTCGGCATACCCATCGTCACGGTCATATCGGCGCGGACGCATTCGCCCTCCGGTTCACCGGTATCGGAATTCAAGCCAGAGGGAATATCAATGGCGATTACGGGAATGTGTTGTGCCAGCGCGCGCAGATAATGAATGGCGGAAGCGGCCGGGCCGCGCACCGGCCCGTTGATGCCGGTGCCGATTACTCCGTCGACAGCGATATCCGGCAGGTCGCCGGGCGAAAGCTGCAGATCGGCCCAGTCTTCACGTGCCGGCATGGCGCGCAAGGGGATGCCGGCACCGCGCATGCGGGACATGTGCCGTGCGGCATCCCCGGTAACCTTGGCCGGATCACCTGCCAGCCAGACCTCGACATCCATTTGCCATTCTTTCAAATAGCGTGCGGCGGCAAAAACATCGCCGCCGTTATTGCCGCGTCCGGCGATCAGCAGCACCGCGGCCTGACTGTTGCCGGCCGTATCCGCAATCCGGCGAACCCAGGCGGCTACGGCGAACCCCGCCCGGTCCATTAAGACTTCGCCGGGTACGTCATAATCATGAATGGCGGCGCTATCCAGTTTGCGCATTGTTTCGCTGCTAACGGCTTTCATTCTTCCTCCGTAATGATGGCATGTGCCACGGCATGGTGATGGGTATGGGAGAGTGAAATATGAATCGGTCCGATGCCGCGCTGCCGGGCAAATTGCGCCGCATTGTCGCTTAGCTTGACCGAGGGTGCGCCGCTGGAGGCATTGCGCACTGTTTCGATATCGCGCCAGCCCAGATGCGGCCCCATTCCGGTGCCGAATGCTTTAGAGACCGCCTCCTTTACCGCAAACCTTCCGGCATAATGTACTGCCGGATTGGCCCGGGAATCGCAGTAGGCCTGTTCCGCCGGCAGAAAAACCTTATTAAGAAAAGCGCGGTCCCAGCGTGCGAGCACCTGCTGCATGCGTTCAATTTCAACAATATCAATGCCCGTGCCGATAATTTTCATAGCCGGTAGTCCGCCATGATTTCCAGCAATTCGGCGACTGCGGTCTCGATGCCGGCAAAAACCGCGCGGCAGATGATGCTGTGTCCGATATTCAGCGTATCCATATGCGGCACTTGCAGCAACGGTCTGAGATTATGAACCGCCAGTCCGTGTCCGGTGTTAACCCGTATGCCCAGCGCGTGCGCCTGCTCCGCCCCGGCAATCAGCCGCTCCAGTTCCCTCTGCTGTGCAGCGCCGGCCAGTTCACAATAAGTTCCGGTATGCAGTTCAATAAACGGCACGCCGAGGTCGCCTGCCGCACGGATCTGGCGGCTATCCGCGTCTATAAACAGACTGACGGCAATGCCATCATCCCGCAGGCATGCGACTGTGGCTGCCAGCGCTTTGCCGCCGCCAATCACATCAAGCCCGCCTTCAGTGGTCAGCTCCTCGCGTTTTTCCGGCACCAGACACACTTCGTCGGGGTGAATATCGCAGGCGATGCGCACGATTTCGGGAACATTGGCCATTTCCATATTCAGTCGCGTGCGGATGTTTTTGCGCAAACTGCGCATATCGTCATCCTGGATATGGCGACGGTCTTCACGCAGGTGCGCGGTAATGCATTTGGCGCCTGCGGCTTCGCTGCGCAGCGCGGCTTCGACAACATCAGGATAGGTTGTACGGCGCGCCTGGCGCAGCGTTGCCACATGGTCGATGTTTACACCCAGCTTCAGTTCTGCCGGGGAGGGATTGTTGCTCACTCGTCCTCCAGTTTGATAATGACAAATCTTGATGCAGCGCCTTCGCGGATGCGCAGCAACACACTGCCGGTGCTCTCGCGCGCCTTGGCTAGCTGCCGGTTGAAATCGTCAATAGAGGTGATGCCGGAGCGGTTTGCTTCCATGATAAGCTGTCCGGGACGCAGTCCGGCGCGTTCCGCCAGACTGCCACGCGCCACGTCGCTGATTATTACGCCGTTTAATTCTTCATAACCCATACGTTGTGCCAGTTCACTGGTCAGCTCCTGCACGGTGAAGCCGAGCTGCTCCATAATGCGTGAAGGTTCAACCGCCTGCGCCTGTTCGTCGGGCAGCGGCTCCGTGTTGGCCTCGATGAGTTTGATTTTTCCATCGCGCAGAATTGTCAGCCGCAGTAAACTTCCCGGCGGGTTGGCGGCTACGGTGTTACGGAAATCCGGCACACTGTCAACTGCGCGGTCATTCAGGCGAACGATAACATCTCCCTGCTGGATGCCGGCTTTTTCGGCGGGTGAATCCGGGATGACATCGGAAACAAGGATGCCTTGGTTGTTTTCAAGCCCGAACCCTTCGGCCAGTTCACGGGTGAGTTCCTGGATATAGACACCCAGATAACCACGGGTGACCCTGCCGGTATCGACAAGCTGATTCCGGATCTGGCGTGCCATATTGACGGGGATGGCAAAGCCAATCCCCATATAGCCGCCGCTGCGGCTGTAGATTGCGGTATTGATGCCGATGACTTTACCGTGGATGTTCAGCAGCGGGCCGCCGGAATTGCCCGGATTTATTGCGGCATCGGTCTGGATAAAATCTTCGTAGTCGGCGATGCCGATATTGCTGCGGCCCTTGGCGCTGACGATCCCGGCGGTTACCGTGGCATTCAGTCCGAACGGATTGCCGATCGCCAGAACCCATTCACCGACATTCAGGTCGTCAGAATTTCCCATTTCCAGAAACGGGAAATTATCGCCTTTGATACGGATGACCGCGACTTCAGATTTCGGGTCGGTGCCGACGCGTTCGGCCTCGAACTCCCGGCCATCAGTCAAACGCACGGTAATTTTATCGGCATCGCCGACGACGTGGTGGTTGGTGAGAATTTCGCCGTCTGCACTGATCAGAAAACCAGAGCCCTGGCCCATCTGGCGGAAGCGTCTTTGCGGTTGCTGGTCGGGGCGCACCTGCGGGCCGAAGAATCTGCGCAGGAAGTCGTCACCGAAAAAGTCAAACGGATCGTTGAAGTGGTATTGCTGTGGGTGGCGGGCGCCTCTTGTGATGGTGCGTTCGACCTGGATAAAGACTACGGCGTCCTTGGCGTGGCGTGCAATTTCGGTAAATGCCGAGCTGGTTGATTCCAGGGTGGCAATTGTTTCCTTACTGACTGCGGCATTCATGCGGACGGCTGCGGGCAGCATAGCGATAATCACTGCCAATAAAATTGAGTGACGACAGGTTTTCATTGTGTGTCTCCTTTCCTCACCGCTCGACGACCTTGGTCGGCGAGCGGGATAATTCAAATAATCGATGCTTGAAATGTGTCAAGTGCCCGGTTTGAGCAATCGAGGTGTTTTACACAGCAGTTGCTCTATTCGGGCTCCATTATTGTTTTGTAACATATATCTTCATTGAAATTCCCTTGTCCGCCGACCAAGGTCGACGGACGCTTTTTACCTCCCGAAAGTAATAAGTTCCCTCTCTTATCCGTTTTCATTAATTTTTTGACAGTACCTTTTTTCTGAAAATAACGTCTATTATCGGCAAATCGTTCAAATCTCAATGGCGTAACATATGCCTGAATAACTGGTGAATGTAAAGAAACAAGCGCGGCGGGCGGCTTGCCCGTCGCGCTGTTTACGGCCGGTGCGGGCCGTTATTATCAACCGGTCTCGATATTGATCGCCCGCCGGTTGCTCTTTTCCTCCGGCAGCTTCGGCATGGTGACCGTCAGCACGCCTTTCTTGAACCGGGCTTTGGCCTTTTCGCCGTCTACACCGCCGGGCAGCGGCAATACGCGGTGGAACGAACCGTAGTATGACTCGCGGCAATGCCAGCGCCGGTGCTTTTCTTCGTGTTCATCCTTGCGTTCGCCGCGGATGGTCAGCGTATTGTCGTCAACTTCAACGCTGACATCCTTTTCATCCATGCCGGGCAGTTCGGCTTTTACCGTGACTTCGCGATCGGTCTCGGCAATATCGACGGCCGGCAGGAACCCGCCTGACTCGCTGCCGCCCCATGGCGCCAGGTCGAACCCCCGGAAGAAGTCGTCAAACATCCGGTTGATCTCCTGGTGCAGTGACAGCAGACCTTCGGCGGGATCATCGCTGCGCCGCCGTTGAATGGCGTTCTGCCGTCGGAAACGCGGAACCAGATCCTTGATAGCCATGACTCATCCCTCCTTTCGTCAATATTTTCAACCGTTGTCAGCCGGTGGTAATTTCAATCTTACGCATTTTGGCCGCTTCGTGTTTGGGCAGGGTGATGCTGAGCACGCCCTGTTTCACAACCGCGCGCGCCTTGTCAACGTCCATATGATCTGAGAGTTGGAACTCACGCTGATAGCGCACCGGTTCAAACTCCGCCCACAATAGATCGTAACCTTCTGTTGGGGGTTGAGCATATGTGCCGCTGATGGTCAGCAACCCGCGATTGAAGTCAATCCCCGCGGACTCCTGCGTTATTCCCGGCATGTCGGCGGTAATTGTTACCTGGGTGTCATCTTCATAGACATCCACCCGCGGACGCACTGTCCGCAACTCTCTTTCCTGTTTTTCATTCTGCTGTTTCATAATATCACCTCCCCGGT
Source organism: PVC group bacterium (assembly GCA_003565095.1). GTDB lineage: Bacteria > Verrucomicrobiota > Kiritimatiellia > UBA8416 > PXDI01 > PXDI01. The sequence goes on from PXDI01000049.1 coordinate 5,711, forward strand.
GAGTCTTTATTTTTAACCTTACTCTGCCTTAACCGCAATCTTGCGCGGCTTATCCTCTTCGGCCCGCGGCAGACGGATCCGCAGCACCCCATTGCGATACTGTGCCTGCACTTTGTCGCTGTCAACGCGGTGCGGGAGCTGGATGGAGCGTGTAAACCTGCCGAACGGCCGTTCTTTGACATATACCGCCACATTTTCTCCGGTCGGCTGCTCCTGCTTGCGCTCGCCGCTGAGTGTGAGCACATTATTCTGCACAGAGAGATCAACCTCCGCCGGATCAACTCCCGGCAATTCGGCTTCGATAACAATATCATCGGCCGACTGCCATGCGTTCATCAGCGGATAACCAATCCCCCCGCTTGTGTCGAACAAGCTGTTGAAGTCGTTCTGGATGCGGGCCAGTTCATCAAACAACGTATACGGCCTGCCCTCTTTCCTCATTATTGCTGTCATGACTCATCCCTCCTTTCGTTGTGTGTTTTGTGGTCATGCCTTCTGACGCCACTACGGAAAGCATAGCGAATGCCAATTTGTGTGGCGGAGTGTCGATGTAATGTGTAAGTAGCTTATTCATAACGCCATAAGTGTTTGGTGGACATTGGTGAATTTGTTGTAATAGAGACAGTGAGTCGCTTGTGGTTTGGTGGTGTGTGTGACAAAAAGTAACACTGGGGGGAGGTGTGGGAGTGTGGGAGTGTGTGGGAGTGGGAGTGTGTGGGAGTGGGAGTGTGTGGGAGTGGGAGTGTGTGGGAGTGTGTGGGTGTGGGAGTATGGGCGTTCTGGTCAGAAGCTTCACTGGTTTGCGTTGGTCATCATATTGCCCACTTTCTGCTCGCATTTTCTTAGGACGAATCAAAAGCTTTGTGAAAAACAGGAAATGCTTCACTTTCCCACTTTCCAACTCCCACACTCACATACCCACACACTCACATACCCACACACTCTCTATACTGCCTCCTGCCCCCTGCCTGCCCTGCGTAGCTCGTAGGGCGAAGCGGGTACTCCTGCACGATGAATCCTGCAAACTCCCTTCTTTACATTGCTGCCGGTATTATTTACATTTTCAGATTCATTTGGGAGAAAGCATGAAACAGGATACATCAACACGTGAGTTGCCGCCGGAAGCGGCGGCGGAAGCCAGGCTCTTCCGGCATACATTGCCGTATCATATTCTTTTGCATGAGACCGCGCGGTTTCTCGGGCCGATGTCAGAGGCGCGCGCGTTGGATATCGGTGCACCGAATGCAATGATGTCCTACTTACTGCGCAAGCGCGGCGGGGAATGGAGTTCGGTCACGCTGGATGCCGGGCTTTCCGATTTGTGGCAGCCTTTCACGGGTGCGACGGCGGCGGTGTGGGATGGCAAAGCCCTGCCTTATGAAAACAAGCAGTTTGATTATGTAATAGTTTTTGACGGTCTCGAAAGCCAGTCAGATGACGGGGCGTTTATTGAAGAGTGCCACCGGGTGTTAAAGGCGGACGGCCGTTTGATTTTGAATGTACGTCATCGCAAGCCGTTGCAGGTGTTGAGTCCGCTGCGCAGGTTGCTGCGGCGCGATGCGCAATCGCTGGGCCGGCCGCGCGAGGGTTATACCGACACACAGTTGTTCGCGCTATTAAAGAACGGCTTTGATGTTCATCAGGTAAAATCTTACAGCCGTTTTAATATTGAATTAATTGATCTGATCCGCCAGGTGGTCATTGGTGCACGTCACGAACGTGGTACGGGGCAGTGGCTGCGGGGGATTGATGTCTTTGCCCATATAGCCTATCAGATTGATATGTTGATGTTTATGCTGCGCGGGTACCGGCTGGTGGCTTCGGCTAAACGCCGGGCGTGGCTGCCGCGGAATGTGCCGGTGCTTAGTGATGGCAGACGTATCACCGATGCAGTGCTCAGCCGTCCGGATATTTGAGCTGGAAATCCCGGGGTTGAGAAGATCGTTAGAATCTTCTTAAGGAAGATGATACAAAAAAGCGTGTATGTCGATATGAGTGTAAGAGTAAGTGTACGAGTAAGGGGGATGCGGAATCCGTACTCGTACACTTACTCGTACACGCGAATCTCTTGGGTTGCGGATGTAAATCTGCATTATGGTTTTGATGAATCCGGGTCTTGACACCGGGGCGTAACCTGTTAGAGTACGCCGCTTTTGACAATGGACCGGGGTGCTGCCCTGAGTTTTTGTGAATAGTGAGGAAATAAGATGAAGCGAACATATCAGCCTTCGAATATAAAGCGTAAACGCAAGGTCGGTTTCAGAGCGCGCATGGCAACCCGTGGCGGTCGGCAGGTGCTGACACGGCGCCGCCAGAAGGGTCGCGCCCGTCTGACCGTTGTGTGAGCAGAATGCCTAAGGACCGGAATAGCGGTCAGCAATTTGATCAGCCGCGGTGCGGCAGCGAGGCCGGGGGGCAATACCGGTTTGCGCGATCCCACCGTTTGCGCAAAAATAAAGAATTCAGAAAAATCTATGAGGGCGGGCGTAATTATCCGGCCCGCAGCATGGTTTTATGGATGCTGCCGTCGGAGGAACCCGCGGTTAAAGCCGGTGTGGTTGCCAGTCGGCGGATGTTCCGGCGGGCGGTTGACCGCAACCGTGCCAAGCGCTTGCTGCGGGAAAGCCTCAGGCATGTTATGCCGGAACTGAAACCGGGTACGCGGCTGGTGATGATTGCCCGTCGCGGGATATTGAATACGCCGCCGGATGAAATTGCCAAGGATTTGCGGTGGCTGTTGAGGCGTGCCGGAGTCTTGTTATGCGCAGAGTGTTGATTTTTCTGGTGAAGGTTTACCGTTATACGCTTTCGCCGCTACTGGGTCCGTGCTGCCGGTTTGAGCCGTCATGCTCGGCATATTGTATTGAAGCGCTGGAAAAGCATGGTGCCTGCCGGGGGGGGCTTTTAGCGTTGCGGCGGATTTTCCGCTGTCATCCCTGGCATCCGGGCGGACTGGATCCGGTGCCGGAACCAAGAGTGAACAGGAAATAGTCCAAAGATGAATCGTCAAGAAATCATAGCAGTAGTTTTATTGTTTGCCGCCCTGATGGGGTGGATGTTTTATTTCGGCCAGCCTACGGTGCCGGAGCCCGCGGAGCCGGGGATGGAGGAAGCGGTTGTTGAATATCCGGCAGTGCGGCCTGAACTGCTTGAGGCGGATGATGATATCGACGTGCCGGATGAGGTGGCTGCTGCCGCGCCGGTTGATCCGGTGGCGGAACTGCCGCCTGAGCAAATCTGGCGGTTGGGCAATGATTTGCTGGAAGTGAATGTTTCTTCACGTGGCGGGGCGGTCACGCGCGTTGTTCTTTCCGAGTTCTATAATATGCCGGATCAGCAGGGCGGGGCGGTTGAGTTTGATTTTTCGGATGCGGCGGCACTGGCGATTACCGACTGGCCGCAGTTTGGGGATAAAGCGCATTTTTCATTGGTTGAGCACGATCTGTCCGGCGGCCGGCTGCTGCTGGAACGCAATTCCGGCGCGGTTACCCTGCGGCGCGAGCTGATCTTAAACGGTTACAGCATTGCGCTGCACGATGTTTTTCATAACAATTCAACCGGTACGGTTGCACTGGCGCAGCACGGGATTAAGCTGGGTTATATGCCGTCGATTCAAAGCGGTGCGGGCGGTATGGGTGCCATCAATTATCTTTCGGCTGATTCGCAGCCGGTGGCTGCCGGCCGCAAAACGCGGCATTACAGCAAGCGGGTGGCGTCATTGTTCGGGGCCAGTTCCGGTTTCATGAATTGCGGTGCGGTCAATCCGGCCGGGTTGCCGCTGGATATAAGTCACAATGTAGATGAGCCGGTGCGCTGGGTTTCCGCAAAAAACAAGTTTTTCGCGCAGGTTTTGCGGCCGGAGGAACCGGGCCGCGGTTACCGCGTAAATGCGCGGCGCGCCGATGATCAGCAGGTGTTCTTTGTTGAACAGGTCGGGGCGTTAATCAAGATGGATGCGGCCGCGCTTGCCGCGGGTGAAGAGCTTGCCCGTGAATATCTGTACTACGTCGGGCCGAAAGAATACAGCCGCCTGCGGGCTTTTCCGGATAACCTGGCCAATGTTATGGAATTCGGCTTTTTCGGTCCATTGTGCCGCCTGCTGCTGCCGGCGCTGAATTTCTTCTATTCACTGGTGCGTAATTTCGGGGTGGCGATTATTCTGTTGACGATTGTGGTAAGGGTGATTTTCTGGCCGGTGACGCGCAAGAGTACCGAAAGCATGAAGAAAATGGCGGAGATCCAGCCTGAAGTCCAGAAGTTGCGCGAGAAATATAAGAAAGATCCGCAGCAGATGAATCAGGCGGTTATGCTGTTGTACCGCGAGCGCGGGGTCAATCCGCTGGCCGGCTGTCTGCCGATGGTGATTCAGATACCGGTCTTTATTGCGTTATTCACTGTATTGCGCAGTGCGGTTGAATTGCGTTTTGCGCCGTTTCTGTGGATCAGCGATTTGAGTGAGCCGGAAGGTTTGCTGGAGGGTATGATTCCGCTGGCCGGCTCATTGAATATTCTGCCGCTGTTTATGACTGCGACGATGGTCTGGCAGCAGAAGCTTACGCCGACGGCCGGGGATCCGCAGCAGCAGAAGATGATGATGATTATGCCGGTCGTGATGCTGTTTATCTTTTACAACATGCCTTCGGCGCTGGTGCTCTACTGGTCAACCAGCCAGTGTCTTTCCATCGCCCAGCTCTTGCTGCAGCAGCGCAAGCAGAAGGCCGCCGGCAAGGCATAATTTTTGATGGAATATTGCCACAGTCCACGGGCATGAATGTCGGTCTATTCCGGTTTCGGGTTGCGGGAGAGGAGTGCTTCAACCGCTTCGGCGGCGGGTTTGTTTTCATGCAGGATGGCGTTTACTTCAGCGGTGACCGGCATTGAGATATGATGTTTTGCCGCCAGTTGAAATGCTGCGGCGCAATTCCACGCCCCTTCGGCCACCTGCTGCATGCCTGCCAGTATGTCGGCGGCCTGCTCCCCGTGTCCGATGCGTTCACCCAGTCCGCGGTTGCGGCTGTGGCGGCTG
>PXDI01000241.1 GCA_003565095.1 PVC group bacterium
ATGACAATGCGCCGGAACGGCCGGCCACATGGGCTGAAGTTAAGTATTTTGAAATGAATATCATCGGGTGGGATCCGACGACTTTTCCGCTTATCCGTTGCTATCATCATTACCGCGAAAGGCGGTTTACTGTAATAAACGAAGACGGCAACACACAGCGTCAGGGAATGACGCTGAATGTTTCGTATGCCGGCAATGTTTTTCAAGCCCCCGAGAATTTTACACTGGAAATAGTTCGTTGATGCATGAAGCTGATGCTTGCAGAATGCGTTGAGCAGGAGTAAGACACACCTATGAAAATACTGAGAATCATACCGTCGGGGGTTTTTGGCGTCTTGTTATGTTTGTTGCTGGCGGCTTGTGCCGGTCCGGCGGCGGAGCGCGGCAAGCCAGCCGGGCGGGTTGATCCGCGCATTCTTGAAACGCGGATGCTGCTGGAGGACGGGCGCGTGAGTGATGCGCTGCGCGCGGCGATTGATCTGTCACGCGAGGTGCCGGATACCCCGGGACTGCGCGAGTTGCAGATGGAAATTACCGCCGAACTCACCCGGCAGCGTTCAGCACGGGCGCTGCGTGAGTCGCAAAGCAGCATTGACCGCATGCATACTGATATTCTGGAAAACCGGCTGGTGCCCGACACCTACGGGGTGACCCGCCGTATCCGCCCCGACGGCACCCCCTGGCCGGCGGCACCCACATCCATGCAGGCCGCGCTGAAACGTCCGGTCAGCGTGCATCTTGAAGATGTCACTTTGCGCGATTTTGTTCTGGCCATCGGTAAGTCGGAGAATATCAACATCATCATGGATCAGATGGAAGATACTCCGACCATGACGCTCCATGCGGATAATACCCCGCTAAAGGAGATTCTTGATTATGTTTCGCGTAATATCGGGGTGCAGTTTGCGGTCGGCGAAAATATCATCTGGGTCACCGAAGGGACGCCGGATGAAGTGCGCATTCCGATGGAGACACGGGTTTTTCCGCTGCGTAAGGGGCTTTCGATGCAGGAAATCGAAGCCGGCACCGCCAATGTCGAGGAGGCGCTGCAGCGTTTTGTGCCGCAGCCGCAAGGCTCGGACCTGCTGTTTAACCCGAAAGCGCATCTGCTGATTGTCAAGAATACCAGGGATAATCTGGCATTGACCGAGCAGATTGTCGCCGCGATGGATGTGGTGCCGCCGCAGGTGCTGATCGAGGCGCGCTTTATCAGCACCCAGATAGCTGATATGCGTGAACTGGGGGTGGATTGGGTGCTGGATAGCGCGGTAACCGTCAGTCGGCAGCGGGTGCTGCGTGACGGCGCCAATGTCGGCGCCCCGCGGACGGTTATTACTGCTGATTCGCGCATCGGTTTCACTCCGTTTGCAGGGGACGCACGCGGACTGAATCTGACTTATCAGGGCCTGCTGACCGATCCCATGTTCCAGGCGGTCTTGCACGCGCTGGACCGCTCCGGAAAATCGCGCACACTGTCTGTCCCCAAGGTTACCACGGTGAACAACCGCGCGGCCCGCATCCGGGTCGGGGAGGATTTCCGCTATTTCGAGGAATACGACACCATTTCAATTCCCTCACAGGTAAGCGACGGGGGACAGACAGTTTATACCAGTACACTGGTGCCGGTCGGCGTGCCGCGGCTGGAGGAACTGGGCATTATCCTGACCGTAACCCCCAGTGTCGGCGCCGACATGAGCAGCATCACCCTGCATATGGTGCCGGAAATCAGGGATTTCGTGCGCTATGAGGAATTCAATGTGGCCGCCCGCGGCAGAAGAACCGGTACCACCGGGACCATTATCGACGACGACCGAACCATCGAGGATGAAACGTCCCTGATAAAGGTGCCGATTTTCCGCATCAGCGAAGTTGAAACAGAAGTAATTGTGCGCAGTGGTGAAACCGTGGTCACCGGCGGGTTGATTTCATCGAGCGAGAGCAAGTCGCAGGAAAAGGTGCCGATTCTTGGTTCCGTGCCGCTGCTGGGGGCATTGTTCCGGCGTGATGTTACCGAAGAAACCCGCCAGAATCTGTTGATCTTTGTTACCGCCACAATTTTGTCGGAACGCGGCGAAAACCTGATACCGATTGAAGAAGTGATGGAAGAGGCGGAAGGGGAAGGGGATAGGGATTAGGGGCTAGGTGTTAGGGATTAGGAACTTTTAAAGGAAGATGATACAAAAAACGTGTATGTTGATATGGGTGTACGAGTAAGTGTACGAGTAAGGGGGATGCGCAGTCCTTACTCGTACACTTACTCTTACACGCTAATCTCTTGGGTTGCGGATGAAATCTGCGTTAGCACGAATTATGCATGAGAAAGGGATTCAACCACGGATAACACTGATTTCACGAATACATTAAACGTTAGTAGTCAAGCCCGTAAGGGCTGTTCTGGGAAGTTGATGAATAGATCAGGTTAGGGAAACCAAGTGCCGGAAACCTGACAAAAAGCATGGGGTAGAGAGTAGGCGTACAAAAACGTTTCACGTTCCACTTTCTACGTTTTACAAAAAAGATATGGCGATGCATCGAACAGTTCTGGGAATTGACATTGGCGCATCCTGCGTAAAGGCTGCGTGGGTGCGGCGTACGCGTGGCGGCGGTGAGGTTGTGCGCACCGAAGTGCTCAATCTGCCTGCGCACGGGCCTGCGCCGGCCGAGACGATTACCCGCTGGATTGCCGGGCTGGGCGTCGGGCGGCTACCGTGTGTGCTCGGTTTTCCCGGTGCGCAGACCATGTTTCATCCTGTGCAGATTCCCGCGGATGATCCGCGCCCCGACCGCGTGGTGGCCGATATCGAAATGGTACGTTTCCACGATATGGCCGGCGAGGAAATGTATCATGACGCACTTTTTTCCGGCCGCAGCGCGGGCGCACGGCAGTTAATGCTGATGCTGGCGCGGCCGCAGCAGGTTCATCAGCGGCTGGGGCAGGCGGCGGAAATCGGCATAACCCCGTGGAATCTGACCCCGACGCCGGTCGCGCTCTGGAACAGTTGGAAAATCTGGAACCGCCCCGCCAAAGACGCCCCGGTTCTGTTAATCAATTGCGGACATCGCTCTACTGAGCTGGCGGTGGTGACTGCCGGCGAATTCCGTTTCACCCGCAGCATCGCAATGGGTAGCCAGGAGTTTACTGAAGCACTGGCCGCCGATCGCAAAATCTCCTATTCGCAGGCGGAAACTTTTAAACAGCAGGATCTCCGGCCGAAGCCGGAGGATGCGCAGGTGCTGCCGCAGTTTCATTCCGCATTGGCGGAATGGATTGAGGAAATAAAATCCTGCATCAGTTTATATACCGGTTTGTATCCGGACGAAAATGATGCCGTCAGCGCGGTGGTGACTGCCGGCGGCGGGTGCTGCATGCAGCAGATCGATGGCTATATTTCCGGCGAATTACAGGTACCGGTGAGCGCTTTGACGGTGGGCGGTTTACAGGGGGCGCGGGCGCAGCAGGCGGCGGTGGCGGCTGGACTGGCCTTGCCGCTGGTAACCGATAGCGCCGCCGCAGCCGGGGTGTTGCCGCCGGAAACCCGTGACGAGCTGGTCTTCCGCCGCCAGAAGCCTTTCTGGATTGCGGCGGCCATAATGGCCGCGTTGACCTTTGGCATCAGTCTTGCCGCCGGTTATTACGATTTCCGCCGCATGGAGGAGCATTTGAAGGCCCATAAGGTGGACCTGGTGCAACGCCAGCGGCTGGCTGGTGAAATTGAGACAATCCGCGCCGGAACGCGCCTGATGGCGCAGATGTCTGAACCGGTGATGCAGCGGCTGGTACTGATGCCTTATCTGCGCGATACCCTTGCCGCGGTCTCCGCCGCGCTGACTTCGGGTGACCGCGTGGTGCTGATCAGCGACCGCCAAAGTTATTTTGCTCAGCCGGCGGACACTACGCGCCGCCGGCCGCCGCGCGATGTCCGCCGCGCAGGAAGTGAAGTAGAGACTCTGCCGCTCGCCGACGGCTTTATTATAGAAGGCCACACCAAACACTATGATTTACAGAGCGTCCGTGAATTAATTATACGCCTGGCAGATGTTCCGTTTATTGCCTCGGTTGACTTATTGAGTGACGATATGCGGGCCGACCGGGATTTTTCCGGCATTACCGGCAGCGCCGATGCCCGCCAGCGGTTTGTCATAGATGTACGCTTTGGAGAAATGCCGTGACAATTTCCTTTCGCAAATGGTCTGAACGCCAGCAGGTACTGGCCGTCATCCTCGGCGGCGGCTTGTTCCTGTCTGCGCTGTGGTTTTTTCTGCTGACACCGTTGAACCGGCAGCGCCGTGCTTTGGAAAAGGACATTGAACAGATCAGAACTGAACTGGCGGCGAAGGGGCTGCTGCTGGATATGACTGCGCTGAACGAAACCAGACAGCAGGCGTATGATGAGCACAAAAGCCGCCGCGCGGAGTGGTTGCAGGCCGCCGGGCATATCCAGAGCATCGAGGAATCCGGCGCAGGGATTGGCGGCGTCGGGCATATTGATTATAAGGTGGCGCTTTTTGATGTGCGGCACCGTTTGCAGCGCAAGGCGCGCGCGCTGAATGTGGTGCTGCCGGCGGATCTTGGAATGGAGGCGGCCATCCGCAGCAATGAAGACGCCCGTGAACGTATGTACCAGTTGCGCGCAGTTGAAAGACTGGTGGACTTATGTCTGGATGTTAATATCCCGCGCCTGCAATCAATCGCACCGCTCGAACCCAATGGCATTATGCTGCCGGGATCCACCACGGTCTATATGCGCGAATATCCGGTCAAATTGGAGTTTCTCGGCAGTATGGATAATCTGTATGCGCTCTTTGAAACGGTGGCGCAGCCGGGCCGCCTGTTTGCACTGCGGCAGTGCCGCATTGAAAGCACAGTGGCCGATACGCGAGACATTCTTGAAATCTCGCTGACATTGAGCGCGCTGTTGAGTGTGGTTGAACCAGACGAACTGACGCCGGCGGCTAAGGCCCCGGTGCAACGGCTGACCCGGCCGTTGGGATTTTAATTTATGAACGCTTTCTGGAAATGGTTGATGCGGGCGGACGGCAGGATGATTTTCCTGTGTACCGTTGCGGCATTTTGTGCGGTGGCGGTCTGGTGGGGCTGGCGTATCAGCCAGCCGGTCGGTGTGCCGGCGGTGCCGCATTCGCGCGCCACTTCACGTGCGGCCGCCGAAGAGCTGGCGCTGAACACGTTTCTGCGCCGCGAAGCCGATGCACAGCGCTACATTGTTCCGCCTACACCGTTTCTTTATATCGAACGCCGCCGCCCGCCGCGCCGCCCGCCGCCGGATGATAATGCTGTTGCACAACCCGTTCAGCCGGAAGATACGCAACCGGTAAAACCACCCGACGATACCGCTACGCCGGTTAAAACCCCAACCGATACCCCGGAGCGTCCTCCGCAAGACGGCGAACAGCATCAACCGATGGCTCCGGTAGATCAGGACCCCCCGGTGCGCCCGCCGCCACCGCCGGATCCGGGACCGCCGTTGCGCTTGACTTATCGCGGATATATGTACCGTCCGGACGGTTCCCTGCTGGCACTGATTGAGGACTCACGCAGCGAACGCGCCGCATTTCATCCGGTCGGAACAAACCTTTTCGGCATAACCATTCAGCATCCCGACGGTGACACCCTTGAAGTGCTGTCGGTTTCCGGCGCAGCATATACCATCCGTCGCGGACAGCCGGTCTATTTTATTAATGGAGAACCTCGTGAGCGCTGATGCATTAAAACCGCGGGTACGTTATGCTTCCGACCAGATGATGCACGAGCTGGTGCGGCGGCTGCTGGATGCCGGGCACCTTTCGCGCGCGCAGGCCGATGATTTGCAGTCGCGCAGCGTACTGGCCGGCCGGCCGCTGGACGAGTTGGTCATCAGTGAACGGATCGTTGACGAGGAGGCTGTACTGCGCATTCTCTCCGAACTTTCGCGCATCCCGTTTCATCATCTTGCTGAAGTCAAGATCCAGCCGGATGCGGTACGCCGTGTTCCGGCACGGCTGGCGTTGCGTCATACCGTCTTTCCGGTCAGTGAGGCGCGCGGCACCATCACCCTGGCAGTCTGTCGTGTGCCGGATGTGACTCTGGTGGAGTCGCTGCGTATGGTGCTCAACAGTGCGGTCGAATGGATTCTGTGCACCCGCCCGGATATTGCCAAATCGGTCAAACATTTCTACGGCCTCGGCGTGCAGTCGATCGACGGTCTGGTTGAAAACACGCCCGATACCGAAATTGACCGCTCAGGTGCGGATGTCTCCATCGAGGATGACCAGGAGGGGGTGACACGCTTCGTCAACCAGATTATTGCCGAAGCCATCCGCCTCGGCGCAACCGATATTCATATTGAACCCTTTGAAACCGAATTACGCCTGCGCTACCGCGTTGACGGGATGTTGCAGAACATCCCGATTCCTCAGGGCGTTCATAAATTGCGCCGCGCGATTGCCTCGTGTGTCAAAATCATGGCCGATATGAATATTGCCGAACGCCGCAAAACCCATGACGGACGGATCAAGGTGCGGCTGGCCGAAGATGAATTCGATTTGCGTGTTTCAATTCTGCCGACCAATTACGGCGAAACGGTCAACATGCGTATCCTCAATCGCAAATCAATGTTCATTGATCTTGAACATCTGGGGCTTTCCGAGCGGCAGGCGCCGATCATCGCCCAGCTTGCCGCGCTGCCGCACGGGGTTGTGCTGCTGACCGGCCCCACCGGCAGCGGCAAAACCACCACATTGTATGCACTGCTTTCACGTATCAACCGCGACGATGTAAAAGTCATTACCGTGGAAGATCCGATCGAGTACCAGATGCAGGGGATTAATCAGGTGCAGGTGAATGCCCCCATCGGCCTTTCGTTTGCCGCTGTGCTGCGTTCGATCCTGCGGCATGACCCGGATATTATCCTGATTGGTGAAATTCGCGACCGCGAAACCGCGGATATCGCGGTGCGCTCCTCTCTGACGGGGCATCTGGTTTTCAGCACGCTGCACACCAATGACGCCCCGAGCGCCGTGACGCGCCTGGTGGATATGGGGATTGAGCCTTATCTGGTTTCTTCATGTCTGGAAGGCGCCATCGCCCAGCGGCTGGTGCGGCGGGTCTGTCCGGCCTGCGCGGAACCGGCCGAATGCCAGGATGTAATCCTCGAGGAAATCACCGCAATGTGGCCCGACAAGGTCAAGGATGCTAAGTTCCAGCGCGGCCGCGGGTGTCCCGATTGCAGTTTTACCGGCTACCACGGACGGATTGCACTGTTTGAAATTATGGTAATGAACGATGCAATACGCAGCATGGTGGTGCATAACCGTCCGTCAAATGAAATCCGTTCCGTAGCAATGCAGCACGGTCTGGTAACGCTGCGCCGTGACGGCTGGGACCGTGTGATTTCCGGTATGACGACAGTCGATGAGGTTGTGCGAGTGGCGCGCAAGGTGGAAGGTGATGAAGGCTGCGGGAATGTGCAATGAACTTATCGCGACAGGCGGGTTTCACGCTGCTGGAAATGCTGATGGTGACCGCGGTCGTCGTTGTGCTGCTGAGCATGGTGTTGGTGCAGTCGCCGCGCTGGGGTGCCCGTACACGGCTGGAAGCCGCAGCGCTAAGGGTTGAAGCACTCGTTAATCAGGCGCGCGCAGATGCCGCGGCTTATGGCGCTCCGGTGACAATCCGTTTATATAACGAAAACAGCCACGGTCGCATTATGGCCCAAACGGCTGCGGCTCAATCGCAAGCAAACGCCGCTCTGCCCGAAAATATCACCTTTGCGCCCGCGCTCGATTCCGCCGCGCCTTTGTTTATGGTTTTTTATCCCGGTGGCGATTCTGCGGTTTCCACCAACAACATACCCGACCCTTCCCGGCGCGGTGCAACAGCCTTATATCCGCTGGCGCTATATCACGATCGCGCCGGACTGAGCGCCACGGTCAACGTTTACCGGGCTGCCGCTGCGCGGCTGGCCGCACCGCCGGGGAGGAATTAACCCGATGGATGCAAACCGCAAACATAATGACGGCTATTTGATTATCGAGCTGCTGCTGGCAATGCTGGTGGCGGCGATGGGATTTGTCTTTCTGAATCAAATGCTGACCCGCAGTGTGCGGTTGCAGCACGACAGCGCCTGGGAAGCACGCGCCGCCGAATTCGGCTATGACGTAATATCACACATCCGCGCCGGCGCCATGCAGGAGGGCGCGGCAGACGACATCGGAGCATGGGGTGCATATTGGCATAATCTTGAGCATGCCTATATCCCGCTGGCACTCGGCGGTGCCGGCGAATGGCGCGCGTGGGGGGCGCAGGAGGGTATTGAAACCAACGCGGCGGTTTATGTGACCGGCGGAAATGGAACACGCCACCCGGTCGAGCTTTGGCACAAAGGCTATAACGACGATTTCGTTCGCGAGCCGTTCACGCTGTGGTATGAGCTGGAAATCGAACCGGCTGTTGATTTCCACAACGGGCAGACCAATATGGTGCGGGTGGAATTGAATCTGTACAAAGAAGAGCACCGCTCCCGCCCACGGATGAACTATTATGCTGAAATAGCGCGAAATTGACGAATTGATTTGTAAGTTATCAAGAGTTTTGTATTGATCACGCTCGCTGACCTTGGTCGGCGAGCAAGAGAATTGTGAAGAACGACACTAAAAACAAAGATACGCGCCCTGCTGGAGCAAGAACTTTGAGAACCACCTTATCTTGCTCTATATGGGCTAATTTGTCTTTTGAAGCTTTTTCTTTATTTGAATTGTTCCGTCCGCCGACCCCATGCTTCGCTCTTCGAGCTACGCAGGGCAAGCAAGGTCGGCGGACGGGGTTATGGATGATGAAATGCTGCAAAACTTTTGAGAACTACTGAGCCGGTCCCTCGCTATGATGAGACTTGTTTGAAAATTATGAAACGAAATGCATTTACATTGATTGAGCTGCTGGTGGCAATTGCCATACTGGGATTCATCATACCGGTGGTGGTGCGGTTGCATACCACGCATGTTTCAACCGTGCGTGCAGTTGCCGGGGAAAACCGCGTCCTCCAAAGCGGCCTGGCCGCCTTGCGCGAGCTGCGCGCCGATCTGGAACAGGCCACCCTCCTGCCGGGCTGGCCGCTGGTGATCGACTTTGATTCCGGTATGGAAAGCTACAGTTTTAACAACAGCGCTCTGGTTTTCTTCACAACCAGGCCAACACCGCCCGCGGGATTTCGTGATTTATGCCTGACCCGCTACATGGTGGCGGCAGATCATACGGAAACCAATCGCTTTGTGCTGCAACGCGAAAGACTCTGGTTTGCACGCAGCGATGACACCAATGATATCTGGAACATTTATGCCCATAATCATTTATCAAACGACGTTTACAACCTGAACCAATTATGGAAAGAATCCGTTTTAGGAGACGATACGGACACAGCGGTCAACTGGAGCACCATTGACGATGATCCGGATTACTTCTACTGGCGCGATGTAATGGCCGCCAATGTCGCGGCATTTATGGTTTTGCATGATGGCGGCACCTCGGAAACATATATGTCGGGAGCGGCATTGCCGCAATGGATCGATGTATGCCTCGATCTGCTGCCGGAAAGACGCCTGCCGGAAATTGAACGTATGCTTGCTGATGCAAAGGATGGTGAGGCCGCCGCGGCCGCCGACCGGCATGCCGTGCGCCAGACCATGCGCGTGCCGCTAATCAACAGACATGCAGTGAGGGGTGAATGGTGAAATGGCAGGAAGCGTGGAGCTGGGAGCCAGAATGGATGCGGGGTGAAAGTAGAGTGCAGAGTGGAGTGTGGAGTGTGAAGTGTAACACGGGCAAAACGCGGCGGCGGAGTGTTTTGAAAAGACCATCCGTCTGCGCCCGCCGTGATTCCGGCGTGGCATTGATTATTATGCTGTCGGTCATGGTGACCCTGTCCCTGCTGCTCTCAGGCTTGTCTGTCTTTAGCATTGCCAACCGCCGTACAGTGCGTACGCACTCCAATGCCTTGCGCGCGCAGGAACTGGCGCTGACCGCGCTCGCACGCGCAATGGATGAGTTTAACTATGAAAACTACTGGATCGGGTTTTCTTATCCCCACATCGATGCATGGGGCTCGTGGGAAGCTACCAATGCGGTCGATGTAGCGCTCGTCGATTTTTCCATGATTCCGGTATCATTGAGTAACGAAGTTCAAACAATTCTGGAGGATACCGGCAGCCTCGGCTGGCTGACGGTTACCAATCTGAGCGGCGAAACATACGGGCGGGTGGCGTTTCTGGCGGTGAATGTTTCGGGGCTGGTGGATATGAACGCCATCGGTCGCGAGCGCCCCGCTCCTGATGTTACATGGCGCCCGGAAAGCTATCCCGTGCAATTCTATGAGGAACGCAGTTTGCATGGCAGCTACGAATCGCTGCGCGAGCTGGCGGACTTCAACACCACGACCGCTACCAACATTTATGACAGCTTTATCTTTTCCTACGATCCCGATCCCGATGTCTATGTCGTCAATACCGATCTGATCGGCCGGCGGGATGTTGAGCTGCACGAAAAATTAAGGCTGAATGAGTGGGAAGTTGCAACCGGCGGCAGTCCGGTGTATTCACAAAAGACCAATCTGGTGGATAACTTCTGGTACACTAATCTGACGGCACATCTGGCGGAGCTTTATC
>PXDI01000344.1 GCA_003565095.1 PVC group bacterium
GATGCGAAAATGGCCTTCCAAGTCCGGGATGATTGCAAGGAAGAGCAGGTGGCATTGCATATATATGCATGCCACCTGTGATGACGCCGCAAGCGCCCGGAATCGGGAGGTCATTTTCTCACGAAATGCGCCCTGCATTCTCTGTTCTTTGTCGCGGCGAAGCCGGACGCCCCAAACGCAAAACATTCACAACCTGAGACAGGTCATTTCCACCCCTCTAATACAGAGTGTCATGAACGCTTAATGCTTGAAGCTGCGCTGGCCGGTAAAGACCATGGCGGCACCCGCTTCATTGCAGGCTTCAATCACTTCAAAATCGCGCAATGATCCGCCCGGCTGAAGCACCGCACTGACTCCTTCGCGCAAGCCCACCTCAACACCATCCCGGAACGGGAAAAAGGCGTCGGAAATCATGCAGCTTCCCGGCAGTCCGCCGCGTTCAGCGGCGACTTCTTCGTCAATCGCCTGCCGATTGGCAGTGTCATCCAATAGATTGTACGGGGTTTGGTGCCGCTCCCATGCCAGCCGATCGGCCAGTTTGCGGTAGGCCTTGTCGCGCGCGATTTCCGCCACGCCGACACGATCCTGCTCGCCGGTGCCGATGCCTACAGTCACCCCGTCTTTAACATACAGGACCGAGTTACTCGTAACCCCGGCTTCAATCAGCCAGCCGAAAAGCAGATCATCAGCTTCCTGCGCGGTCGGTTGACGCTCAACCGCATACTCCTGTCCTTTGTATACCGTCCTTGCCGGCAGAAAATCCGCGGTATTGCGTGCTTCCGGAATGAAAGACCATTGGACGATCATGCCGCCGTCCATCAATGCCTTGAAGTCAACTACGCGCTGTGTTGCGTAGCTGGTAAGCTTATCGATATCGGCAATCCGCATGACGCGCAGATTTTTTTTGGTGGCGAACATGTCCATCACGCCTTCGGCAAAATCCGGCGCGGCGACTACTTCGGCATAGTTCTGCAGAATTAATTCAGCGGTATCGCGGTCAACGGTGCGGTTCAGTGCAATCGCGCCGCCAAACGCCGCCACCCGGTCAGCCATATTGGCGCGCTGGTATGCTTCTGCCAATGAAGTCGCTTTAGCCACCCCGCAGGGGTTGTTGTGCTTTACAATGATGGCGCAGGGGCTGTCCATCAGGTAGCGCATGATATTGAGGGCATTGTCAACATCGGTAATATTGGTTTTGCCGGGGTGCTTGCCTGATTGCAGCAGTTCCACATCCGATGCCAGATGGCGGCCGGGCTGGATGCATTCGACCGCGCCCAGCCGCAGATTGCCGTTAATCAGTTTGTAAAGCGCGGCTTCCTGACCGGGGTTCTCGCCATAGCGCAGACCGGTGCGCACTCCCTCAATAACCCATGAGGCCTTTTCGTAAAAAAGGGTTTGGCGCCGGTCATCTTCGACAAAGCTGATTTCCATGCAAGGCGGAAAGTGGTCTTCCATAATTGTTTTGTATGCGGCTTTCAGATCCTGTGCTGCCATAATAATCTCCAAGGTTAGCGGTTAATATAATGCGGTACTATAGCGCAGCCGGTTGCTGACGACAATCCCGGAAAATATCTCATACTTCTCCACAGGCAGGAATGCCTGTGGTACATTATCGCCATTCATCTATTGTTTCATTATGTGGCACAGGCATTCTTGTCTGTGCGTCTTGAGCGTGAATCGCTGATATATGAGGCTTTTACGGAATTGCCATAGTGCAACCGCTGATTGCGGCTTGCTGGGCGATGATGGCAACCTGACTCAGCCGGAAAGCTTCATTAGTAAGCGTGTGGCAGCGTTGAGCCTGCCGCTCATCGCCGGCCAATGCCTGCGGAATGAGGTCAAACCAGTTTTCGTGCCGCGGCATAGGGGTGTCGGCTTGTTCACCATCCGCCCCGGTCAGAAGAAAAGTGTTTCTTGAAAGATTGGCCTCGACCGTTGCGGTGGTGCCTGCTACCCGGATCCAATCGTCGCCGTGAGTGCGCGAGCCGCGTGGACGATGGTAGTCGAGGCTGAGCGTGGCGTGCGCACCGTTACTGAGCTCAAGGCAGACCGCCACATTATCCGGGCAGTCCGCATAATCCGCGCTGAGAACATTGCTTTCCATTGCGCTTACTTTACGAAAATCAAGTCCGGTGGCGGCTGTTATGAATTCCAGCGCATGAATGCCGACCCAGCCCAGCGTTCCGCCGTATTTGACAGGGAACTTTGCCGGACGGTCATCCGCCCATGGATATGACTTGCGGGCATTTACGATGGCGATTTTCCCAAGCGTTCCGGCATCTGCCAGCTCGCGGATCTTGCGCAAGGCCGGATGGGAGTGATTCCCGGTAGTGAACAGGACAAACAGTTGCTTTCCGGACGCTGCACGCTGCAATTCTCTCAGGGTTGCTTCATCGGCAGCTATGGGCTTTTCAGTATAGAGCGGCAATCCGGCATTCAGGGTTTCCAGAATGGCTGCGGGCAGATGCGGCAGGGCGGTGGATACCACGGCAAAATCAGCCTCAACTTTATTCAGCAGACTGCGGTAATCATCATAAACCGGCACATCACGCAGCCAGGCATGCTGCTGTTTCCATCCATCAAAGGTCTCTGTCGCAGAAGTCATCCCGAGTGCGGCAAGCTCGATATGCTCCGCGCCGCCGCCGGCAAGGTGGTTTAACATTGCCGCGCCGTGACCCCATGCACCGATCATTACCAAGCGTGCCTTTTTCATAAACGAAATCTCCTGTTGCTCCGGTCCGTTCTGTCAAGAATTGCGCCCCAGTCTTGGGGCTAATCGTCGTTTCATCAAGTACTTGGAGCTCATTGGTTTTTCTCCCCCAGGAGTTAGGCACTAGGCGTTAGGCGCTAGGCGTTAGGAACTTCTCCGGATGTTCATGCATTGATCGCAGCATCTTGCCGGCCTTGATATGTCAAAGCATATCGCTCTTCCGCAGGAAAGCTCTTGCTGATTTCGAAAAACTCCATAGCGACCCGGTATGCCTTGATGTATACCGTCAACTCCTTCACATTGTTCTTCTCCCTAACGACTAACGCCTAATCCCTAATCCCTCCGTTGCCCTACCCATAGCCCAAAATTACGCCAATCTCGTTTTCATACTTTTCATAAAACTTTTGACAGTACCATCCGGTCACACTACGATTGCGGCTGAGGCAAAGTCAAGGCCATCCCGCGTGAGCCTGCTCCTCTGATTTAATGAGTATTATGGGCGAAGGTGTATTGCATTGTGACATATTGTCACTGTTGAGTGGTGGCGCTCGTTTGGCTAAAGTGCTTACGGTAAACATTATAAGGTTCTGGTGCGTGTTTGGTATGCCGTATGCTCAATAAATAGCTGAAAGAAAGGGGAATATATTATGGATTTTTCAAAATTTACACAGAAGGCCCAGCAGGGTTTGCAGGGCGCGCAGACCATTGCGGTTAGGATGTCGCATCTGGAGGTGGATGTAGAGCATTTGCTGCTGGCATTGCTGGAGCAGGATGGAGGACTTGTTCCCCGTCTGCTGGAGGGAATGGAATTGCCGGTGGCGCAGTTAAAGGCCCGTGTTGAGCAGGATTTGTCCGGACGCGCCAGACAGCAGGGCGGCAGTACTGAATCCGGCAAGATGTATGTTACTCAGCGTTTCAACAGTCTGCTGGTAAAAGCCAATGACGAGGCGGGAAAACTTAAAGACGAATATGTCTCAACCGAGCATTTGCTGCTGGCAATGACCGATGAACCGGCTTCAAGTCCTATCGGGAAAATTTTCAAGGAGTTCGGCATTAAGCGTGATGCAGTGCTGGCGGCATTGCGTGAATTGCGCGGCAACGTGCGGGTAACCAACGACAATCCGGAAGGGCAGTATGAAGCGTTGAAGAAGTACGGCGCCGATCTGGTTGATCTGGCGCGGCGCGGTAAGCTCGATCCGGTCATCGGGCGTGATACAGAGATCCGCAGCGTGGTGCGCATTCTTTCGCGCAAGACCAAAAACAACCCCGTCCTGATCGGCGAACCGGGTACCGGTAAAACCGCCATTGTCGAAGGTCTCGCGCACCGGATCGTGCGCGGGGATGTTCCTGAGGGATTGAAAGATAAGACGATTTTTGCGCTGGATATGACCGCATTAATGGCAGGGGCTAAATACCGCGGCGAATTTGAGGAGCGCCTGAAGGCTGTGCTGAACGAGATCAAGGCTTCCGAAGGCCGGATTATTCTGTTTATTGACGAAGTACATACAATCGTAGGAGCGGGAAAGACGGAAGGCTCCACCGACGCCGGTAATATGCTCAAACCGATGCTGGCACGCGGGGAGCTGCATTGTATCGGTGCAACCACTCTTGATGAATATCGCAAGTATGTTGAGAAAGATGCCGCGCTTGAGCGGCGTTTCCAGCCCGTGCTGGTGAATGCGCCGACCGTCGAAGACACCATCTCCATCCTGCGTGGATTGAAGGAGCGCTTTGAAGTCCATCACGGGGTACGCATTCAGGATGCCGCTCTGGTTGCCTCCGCAACATTGTCTGACCGTTATATCAGTGATCGTTTTCTGCCTGACAAGGCGATTGACCTGATGGATGAAGCGTGTGCCTCAATTCGTACAGAAATTGATTCCATGCCGGCGGAGCTGGATGAGATAACCCGCCGGGTGATGCGTCTTGAAATTGAGGAAACCGCCTTAAAGAAGGAAAAGGACGCCGCCAGCCGTGAGCGGCTGGAGAGTTTACGCAAAGAACTGGCTGATTTACGGACACAGGCCGACGCAATGCAGGCCCAGTGGGCCGCAGAAAAAAAAGCGATCGAGAAGCTGCGTGAATTACGTCAGCAGCTTGAGCAGATCCGTCTGGAATGTGAGCAGGCCGAGCGCCGGTATGATCTTGAAAAAGTGGCGCGTCTGCGGCATGGCGAGATTCCCAAGCTTGAAGCGGAAATCGAGCGTCAGCAAAAAGCGGTGCATGAAAAGGAGCAGGGGACTCCGTTATTGCGTGAAGAGGTTTCGGAAGAGGAAATCGCCGAGGTAGTCTCACGCTGGAGCGGAATTCCGCTGACCCGTCTGCTGGAAGGTGAGCGCGAAAAGCTGTTACGGCTGGATGGCGTGTTGCATCAGCGCGTGGTGGGGCAGGATGAAGCCGTCACCGCGGTGGCCGATGCAGTTTTGCGCGCCCGGGCGGGGATCAAGAATCCGCACCGGCCGATCGGGTCTTTCCTTTTTCTCGGTCCGACCGGCGTCGGAAAGACCGAGCTGGCGCGCACCTTGGCGGCGGCGTTGTTCGATTCCGAGGAGAATATGGTGCGGATCGATATGAGTGAATACATGGAGAAACATGCGGTATCGCGTCTAGTCGGTGCGCCGCCCGGCTATGTGGGCTATGAAGAGGGCGGGCAATTGACCGAAGCCGTACGGCGTAAACCCTACAGTGTGATCCTGCTGGACGAGATAGAGAAGGCGCATCACGATGTATTCAACATCCTGTTGCAGATTCTGGAAGACGGCAGATTGACTGACTCACATGGCCGGACGGTGAACTTCCGTAATACAGTGGTGATAATGACCAGTAATATCGGTTCACCGCATCTGCTTGAGGGCATTGGCAGCGATGGGTCGATCCGCGAGGATGTCCGTACGCGTGTGATGCAGGAACTGCGGGCGGCGTTCCGTCCCGAATTTCTCAACCGGGTAGATGAAACCGTATTGTTCAAACCGCTGCAGCTTGGTGAGATCGAGCAGATTGTAAAGCTGCTGCTAGTGGAAGTGCAGCAGCGGCTCGAAGAGCGTTCCATCAGTCTGGATGTCAGTGAAGAGGCGGCGCTGTTTATTGCGCGCGGCGGATACGATCCGGTATACGGAGCCCGTCCGTTGAAGCGCTACATTCAGCAGCATGTGGAAACCCCGCTTGCACGCAGCTTGATCGGCGGGCAACTGACTGATGGCGGTGCCGCCAGCCTGGTTGTGAAAGACGGACAACTGGCATTTGCATGAGAGCTTGCCATATATCCGCTTAGTGTGCTTTGATTATTACAAATAAGGATTGAGCACACTATGAATAGTAACAAAATTATGGCCGGGGTAGTCGCGGTATTGCTGGCGGCGTTTATGGTATCTGCCGGCAGGATGATTCACTACAGCCGTCAGGCTGAGAAATTAACGGACGCATTAAGCCACGCTCAGCTTGAAATTGAAGAGTTGCGCAGCCGTCCGCCAGTCAGGGTTATCAGTGATTATTACTACCAGACCGGGGGTGACAAAGGCCGGGATGGTCTGGACGAAACACCCGTAGTTGCGCAGATGGCGGATATTGCGGAATTTGAGGAGTTAATCAATCATCTGAATGCGCGCGTGAATGAACTGGAGCAGTTGCTGGCCGCACGCGACCGGCAGCTTGCTGCGCGCGAAAACGCCCGGCAGGAGCGCGACGAAGCTGCCGCCGTTGAACGCCGTCCGCGCCGCGGCGCGTTTGATGAGTTGCGCGAAAGCGATCCCGAACGCTACCGCGAAATTATCGAGCGCCGTGAACAGATGCGCGAGCGGGCGGAACTGGCATTCAGCCGCAAGGCATTCTTTCTTTTGAATCAGGATCTGTCGGATTTGAGTGAAGAGGAGCTTGAAGAGCATTCCCGGATGATAGCACTGTTGCATGATATCTGGGAGACCGCCGGCCGGCAGGGTGAGGATTTGCCGCGTGATGAGCGGATTCAGTCCTGGCGGGCGATTCGGGAAAGCGCCCGTGAGCTGGAACCGTTGCTGCTGAAAGCGCGTGACCGCGAATTCATGACGCTGGGAGTTGAGCTTGGCTACTCGGAAGAAGAAGCCGCGGTGTTCGCCGCTTATCTCAATGAAGTCATCGAGACTACCTCTGTTACCGGCGGGCTCATGCCGATGGGTGGCGGCGGGCGCCGCGGCTTCAACATGAGCGTTTCGTCGGAAGAATCAGATGCTTCTTCAAGGCGGCGGGAATGATTCCGCCGGCGATTTGCTTCGGGTTGTTTCTCAGGGAACGAGTGCGTTCGAATAGGGATGCAATTTGGTGTGGGAATTCGGGTCGTTGCTTGTTGTTGAGAAAGGAGAAGCATTGTGGCACCATCACCTATGTTTGATCTGGCTCTGACGCCGTATGGTGTGGTGACTGCGCATATGGTTGACAACGCGCCGGTGTGGGCATGCTCACTCGTCGCGCGTTTCACGGAAGGCGAGGCGCCGGGGCTGATTGCGTTGGGTGCCGCGGCCGCGCCGCCGTCGGATGCGCCTCCCGCCATGGTCTTCTGGCGCGATATTGCCGCAGAGTTTCTGCGGGCTGTCTGTCATGTGCCGGTTGACAAGACGGACGCGGTCGCCACCGATATCGAACCGCCTGCGCCCACGCTGATTGCGCATTGGGTCTTGAGTGTTCCCCCTATGCCGGGTGCGGAATACATTTCCGGCCCTGTGCTAGAAGGTATCTGGCAACGGTTGACGGCATGGTCAATTGAACAGGCTGTGGCAGGAGGAGGGTGGGGTACATTTCTGGAAACCTATGCTCCACGCTGGACGCGCGTGGGTCGGGTGACGCTTCATCTGGCAGAGCACAAGGGCGATGACGAGTATCCCTTCGCCTTTATGGCGACCTATTCCGCCGGTCTCTCACGCGGCGGTAAGGTGCAACGCCTGCCGCTGGGACGTGCCTTGCGCGAGTATGCCGGTGCGCGTTCAAAGCCGGAGCTGCTGCGGCTGCTCTCGTCCCTGCATGCCGCCGCGAAAAAAAGCGCGCTGATAGCTGATCTGATCGAAACCGGCGATGTATTCCATCCACTGGTCTGGACGCCGCCGGAGGCTTATGCTTTTCTTCAGGAAATCCCGCTCTACGAAGAGTGTGGCCTGCTGGTCCATCTGCCCGACTGGTGGAGAAAACGGCCGCGACCGAAGGTGAACGTGACGCTTGACAATCGCAAGGGCTCGGTTGTCGGCACGGATGCGTTGCTGGAGTTTAATATGAACGTCGCGCTGGATGGTGAACCGCTTTCGGACGAGGAAACCGCCGCTCTGCTTAACGCCTCGGATGGACTGGTCTTTCTGCGTGGGCAATGGGTCGAGGCCAATCCCGAAAAATTGCGTGAAGCACTGGAACACTGGCGCAAGGTCGAGCGTCAGTCAGTACAGGATGGTCTGTCCTTTGTTGAAGGCATGCGTTTGCTTGCCGGTGCGTCGGCCGATTTGAAACCGACGGACGGCGATGTCGCTGCAAGCGCCGATTGGTCGAATGTCGCGGCCGGAAAACGTTTGCGCGAGGCGCTGCGCGGGCTTCGTGATCCGCAATCGCTGAGCGGGGATACGCCCGCCGGTTTTGTCGGGGCATTGCGCGGCTATCAGACTAGCGGGCTGAACTGGTTGCATTTCTGCGCCAGAATGGGACTGGGCGGCTGTCTAGCCGACGATATGGGGCTGGGCAAGACGATTCAGGTGTTGGCGGCGCTGCTGCGCGAGAAACAGGACATGGAAAAATGCGGCACCCCGCCTTGCCTGCTTGTGGTTCCGGCCTCGCTGGTGGCCAACTGGAAAGCCGAAGCCGCTCGCTTCGCGCCCGAACTGCGCTTGTTTTTCGCGCATCCCTCCGAAACGCCCGCTAATATGTTGTCCGACGAAAAGGCGGCCATGTGTTGCAATTTGGTGGTCACCACTTATGGCATGCTTTCGCGTTTGGCCTGGTTGAGTGATAACGACTGGCATTGGGTCATTCTGGATGAGGCGCAGGCCATCAAGAATCCTTCGACCGCTCAGACTCGCGCGGTCAAGAAGCTGCGCTGCGCGGTGCGTTTCGCGCTGACCGGCACGCCAGTCGAAAACCGGCTTGGTGATTTGTGGTCGATATTCGACTTTCTCAATCCCGGTCTGCTCGGCAGCGCGCAGCGCTTTAAGGCATTCGTCAAAACGCTCGATGGCGAAACGCATACGGGCTACGCCCCGTTGCGTAACTTGGTGGCGCCCTACATTCTTCGTCGCCTCAAGACCGATCCGGCTATCGTTCCTGATTTGCCAGATAAGATCGAGATGCAGGTGTATTGCGGCTTGTCAAAAGCCCAGGCTGTTTTGTATCGAAGGCACGTCGAGGAATTACGTCAGGCGTTGATGGAGAAGGCGGGCGACAAGATGCAGCGCCGCGGACTGGTGCTAGCCTACCTGATGCGGTTTAAGCAGATCTGCAATCACCCCAGCCAGTTACTGGGTGACGGCCTATACGCACCTGAAGCCAGTGCCAAATTTCAACGGCTGGGCGAGCTGTGCGGCGAAATAGCCGGTCGCGGTGGTAAAGCTCTGATTTTTACACAGTTTCGTGAAATGACCGACCCGCTGGCCGACTATCTGGCAGGTGTATTCGGACGCACCGGCATCGTCTTGCATGGCGGTACGGCGGTGAAAAAGCGGCGCGGGCTGGTCGAGGCTTTTCAGCGTGAAGATGGGCCGCCTTTCTTCGTACTTTCGATTAAGGCTGGAGGTACGGGGTTGAACTTGACAGAAGCCTCGCATGTGATCCATGTTGACCGCTGGTGGAATCCGGCGGTCGAAAATCAGGCCACCGACCGGGTCTTCCGTATCGGCCAGCGCCGCAATGTGCTGGTGCATAAATTCGTCACGAGCGGAACTGTCGAGGAGAAGATCGATGCCATGATTCGCGAAAAGCAGGATCTGGCCAACGCCGTGCTCGATGGCGGTGCTGAAAAAGCGTTTACTGAAATGAGTGATGATGAGATTTTGCGTATGGTCGCGCTGGATATTGATCATGCCGCTGCCGGAGTGGCTGAAAGGAATTTATAATGAGTAGGCGATACGGAAGCCGTTATGACAGTTACTGGCCGCGCTATGTGTCCGTTAGCGACCGTCGGGCCAAGGCTGAGCGGGAAATGAAGAAGCTGCAAAAGAAGGGGAAGGTCATCCAGCCTGTAACGATCGAGGGTCGGACAATCGCCAGCACGTTCTGGGGCAAGGGCTGGTGCAATCATCTCGAAGCGTTTGGCGACTACAGCAACCGACTGCCGCGCGGCCGCAGTTATGTGCGCAATGGATCGGTGTGCCATCTGGAAATCGCGCAGGGTCGGGTCGATGCCAATGTTGCCGGATCAAGCCTCTACCGGGTCCAGGCCGATATCAAGCCGCTGGTCGCCTCGAAATGGAAGCAGATAAAGCAGCGTTGCGCGGGAAGGATCGGCTCACTGATCGAATTGCTGAAAGGCAAGCTGTCGGATGAAATCATGGGCGCGGTCACGGATCGCGAGAATGGTTTGTTTCCGCTGCCGGGTGAAATCAAGTATACCTGCAATTGCCCTGATTGGGCTGACATGTGCAAGCATGTTTCCGCTGTCATGTACGGGATCGGAGCACGACTGGACGAGCAACCCGAACTACTGTTTTTATTGCGCGGGGTGGATCACAACGATCTGATCACCGGGGAATCCGCTGTCGCCGAAAAGCTGATAGGGAAGGACTCGCGCCGGTCCCGCCGTCGCACCGTGGCGAACGCTAATCTATCAGCGGTCTTTGGCGTGGAATTGGCGGACGAGCCCGAAATGGAAGCCGTACAGGAAAAGAGGGCGCAAAAACCAACCGTCGTGACGCCGAAGCGTAAACTGGGCGGGATATCCGACGCGGTCGCGAAA
>PXDI01000379.1 GCA_003565095.1 PVC group bacterium
GAACCGGCTGAGAGCATGAGAGTTGGCTGCGAGGCGCGGAATCTGGCACAGATTGAAGGAGATAAGCCTGATTTGATGGAGCAGGAAAGGTGTAAAAGCGTGGATTTTGTGCAAAAAAGGCCGACCCCAGGTGTGCAGCACACCGAAGAACCCGGACACCTTGCATCCGACGAAGCGCGGATCGGCTTCCAGGGTCTTGAGCGCATCGGCGGCGCAGGCGAACATCAATCCGCTGAGTAATGGACCGGAGGCACAGGCGGAAGAACGCGCCAATGAATTAATCCAGGAGATCCAAGAACACCTTGAAGAGTTCATCGAGGCGCAGCCGCAACATGCTGATCGCAAGCGTGACATCTTCGAAGTATGGGCCATCCAGAAAATTGCCGGTCTTCAATTGTGCGTAGAGCACATGGCGGAGCAGCACAACCAGCACATACAGGGCCATAAACTGTCGTGAGTGGACACAGGAGCTGCAGAAAATCCGGGTTGACACATATTTCAGGAAGTCGAATACGACTTCCTGAAAATGGTCACCTATGCGTTGGCTTTTGAATATATTACTTGCAGCCGAGCCGTAAAAGAGTTATATTATAACCATAATGAAATACGGGGTCCGAATCAAGAGGAAGGCGGACAGAGGATTGCGAAAGCTTCCTTCTGATGTCCAGAAGCTTCTCTACCTTCTTCTAGCGGATCTCAAGGCAGATGGCCCGATTCAAAAGACATGGCAGAACTTCTCGCCACTCGGACAGGATCGGTACCACTGCCATTTGAACTACAGATACGTGGCATGCTGGACATGCCGCAATAAAGAGATAGTAATCGAGGTGTATTATGTTGGCACTCGTGAAAAAGCCCCATATTGAGTTGTCGCTCCACGGCGAGCACGTCACCGAGCTCGTCGCCTGGATCCGGAAGAAGTATGATGTCGCCGTACTCGCGGAAGAGCAGGAAGAGGATTTCGTCTCTATCGAGAGTACTGCGTACTGGAAAGAAATGGAGAAGAACCGTGTTGGCAACTTACTTTCCGGCGCTCGTCTGAAGGCCGGTCTGACCCAAGCCCAGCTTGCGGACAAACTGGGCATCCAGCAGAATATGGTAAGCGACTATGAACGCGGACGCCGCACGTATTCTGACGCAATGGCAAAACGGCTCGGCAAGGCTCTGAATGTCAAAGAAGAGCGCTTGAAATATGGCCGCGAACCAGTTGCTGCACTCGACAAGAAATAGCGCTTCAGCGCGCTATTTCTTGCGAGTGAGCACGACGTTCCGCCTTCGGCGGACCGGCCACTCCGACCGGTGCGCGCCGCGTTCGATATTCAAGAAGAAGAGAAAAGGTTATGAGAAACAATATGAATGCACAAGCCTTCACCCGTTGGCAGGACTATAAATTCGGCATGTTCATACACTGGGGGCTCTACGCTCTGCTCGAGCGCGGCGAGTGGGTCATGTTTAAAGAGCAGATCGATGTAGATGAGTACCGCAAGTTGTCAGACGATTTCCATGCCGAGTCATTTGATCCAAACATATGGGCAGAAACAGCTAAAGCGGCCGGCATGAAATACATGGTTCTCACAAGCCGGCATCACGATGGGTTCAGCCTGTTTGACTCACCGTCCAGCTTTGGCGCTTTCACAAGCATGCATGCCGCCTGCAAAAGGGATATTGTCGCAGCTTATACGCGGGCATGTCGCGAAGCCGGCCTTGGGGTAGGTCTGTATTACTCTCCCATGGACTGGCGGTTTCCTGGCTTCTTCGCCCCAAAGATGTATGCGAAGAGTGCTCAGGCAATGAAGGAACAGTGCCACGGACAGATTGATGAATTGATGTCGAACTACGGCAAGATCGACATCCTCTGGTATGACGGGGGAAATGACTGCTGGTTAGCCCACGCGCGGGACATCAGGCATCAAGGCGAAGTCCAATACACCAGAGAGAACCCCCAGTGCCCTAACTTCTGGGACGGCGACCGTCTTGACGAGTTGGTCCGTACGAAGCAACCGGAGATCCTCATTAATGAGCGTATTGGCGCAATGAACCATGCCGATTTCTATATCTCTGAAGGCAAGGTGGGAAAGTATAACTTCGCGCAACCATGGGAGAGTTGCTTCACCCTTGCAGGGGCATGGGGATACTGCAAGGGGGCCACACCAACGCCCTTGCGGGAATGCGTCCAGATGTTGATTCAGACCGTCGTTGGCGGCGGAAATCTGCTGCTGAATGTGGGACCCAGACCCGACGGCAGAATTGAAGACAATCAAGTCGCACGGCTGAAGGAAATAGGTGAGTGGCTCAAAGCCTTCGGCGAGAGCGTATACTCCACACGCGGCGGACCGATTCAGCCCGACCGCTGGGGCGGCACGACATGGAGCAACAACATTCTTTATGTCCACATCTTGCATTGGTTTGAGAATAGCATTCGCATACCTCGACCCTCTGCTTCGGTGCTCTCCTGCATTTCCCTCACGGGGTCTGAAGTATCTATCACAGAAGAAGGAGAGTGGGTAACACTCAGTGTCCCACCTGAAGATCGGCAGGCCATTGACACAATTATCAAGCTCGAAATTGACGACGATGTAGGCAATGCATACAAATCCATGCAGATAACAACTGAATGACCCAGCGTTACCATCGAACAATCTCCTCCAGGCGATAGCCTAAAGGCCGCGCCTGAGGAGTAGCGTTCGATTCAGAGAAGAAAACAACGCCTTGACGTTGTGGCGTTATGCTGCTATCTTGTTGCCGTAAATGGAGGTGCATCATGAGCACACTGACAAAACGATCGACAGTCTATCTTGATCCGGTACTACACAAGGCACTTCGTCTCCAATCGATTGAGACGTCACGATCGGTTTCTGATCTAATCAACGACGCCATTCGAGATGAACTCGCGGAAGATGCAAGCGATCTGGCCCTGTTTGATGAACGGGCGGACGAGCCAACGATGGAGTTCGAGACTTTTGTGAAGAGACTGAAGCGTGATGGCGCGATATAGAGTCATCGTACGCAAATCCGTGTCCAAGGATATAAGGGGCATTCCCAGGAATGATGTTCGACGCATTCTGGCATCCATAGAATCCTTGGCAGACGAGCCTCGTCCTCCGGGCAGCAAGAAGCTTTCCGGACAAGAACGCTATCGGATCAGGCAAGGGAACTATCGGATCCTGTACGAGATCGAAGACGACAAACTTATTGTCTGTGTTGTCAAAGTCCGGCATCGCCGAGATGTGTACAGATAGGAGAATCGAACAACGCCCTGAGCCTTATTGAGAATTGCGCGGAGCAGACAGAAGCAGACAGGGGTCAGCCGTACATTTTAAACTTTAGACGATTATAAAGAGGTTTTCAGAAACAGTATCCGGAACATCCCCTCCCGTTATAAGGCTTTCCACATTGAAACATAAAGATTCCCGAACAAGGTTTTGCAGCGTACGGCGCTATACGTGCCGCCGCCGAAAATCAGCGTTTTGACTGCCGAACAGAAAGGACATGCACAATGGTGACAGCTGAAATTTACTATGCAAGAGTTTGTGGTCTTTGTACAAAGGCCCTTGAGTTTTTTCGCGCCAGAGGCGTTACATTCACGGCGTACGCAGTGGAATGGGACGGTGAGAAGGAAGAGTTCGTTGATTCAGAAAACACCCGCGCAATGTACAAGCGGTGCGGCGAACATGTCGATTTCGTGCCGCAGATATTCTTCGGAAACGAACATATCAAAGGGTGGCGCAAGCTTGAGCCGATGATTCAGTCCGGAGAAATCGACAGTCTAATCCCCAAGCCGGATTAGCGACCGGCCGAACGCGGCGCATGCGGCCAGCAGCAGCAGTGCTGGCCACAGGCGGTTGAAAAATGCCGACAGATCACCGCGCACCACCCTGAATTCCACGGTCAGATCGGCGGCGGGATCAATATGCAGCCTGCGGTAGAAACGCAGCGGCCGGCCATGCTCGGGCATCGCCACACGAATGGCGCTGACAGCGGCCTTGGCGGCATCCTGCTGACCGACGATCCGGTCAGCCACAATTTCCAGTGCGCTCTTTTCACGTTGTGAAAGTTCCTGCTCAAAGCGGGCAATATGCTCAGGGGAAAACTCTCCATCGGTAACCGCCGGTAACGGCGCATGCTGCGAATCAAACGCAATATTCTGCGCCGCCCGCAGTGAGTCGCGGCGGTTATACAAGCCAACCTTGACCTGCTGCATCTGTAGATTTCTGAACTGCACTCGCGCATCTTCATTCAGGTCGGCCTCACCCTGTGAATAGTTTACCGCGTTACGCAGGGCATCGCGCGCCTCACGCTGACGACCGGCGCGCATCAACTGAGCCCCCTCATCCAGCAAGCGGTTGGCCTCCAGCAGGGTTGCTTCGCGCCGCGTGCGATTATGCGCCAGATAGCTGTGGACATCAAAGCTGTGCGCATAGTATCCGGTATCCTGCAAATCCATCGTACCCTTGAAGCCGCTATAGCGCATCCCCGGCGGCGCATATATCACCCATTCGATATCCCGCAACGGCAAACCGTCAAAACTCGGTGCGTCATACCGCCGCCAGCCGCGCCAGCCGCTGCGCAAGTTATTCCCGGCATACATGAATTCCACCCGGATATCACGGGCGCCTTCTTCCACATCCAGCGGTATACAGTAGAGTCCGCCGTCGCGCGAAACCGGCGCTTCCTGCCCGTTGACCAGCGCCAGCCAGATATTGTCACTCCCCGCCGGGAGGTCAACCTTCAACAGGCGCAACCTTCCGGCGTTCATCGTCAGCTCAACCCTTATCAACTGCTTGCCGTCAGCAGCCATTACCGAAGTGATCCGGGTCTGCTCAATGCCGGCCGGCAGCACATCGGCTGAATCATGCCTGATGACTGATAGCGGCAGCAGAAAGTCGGGCCGGAAGATTTCATAGCACTTGACGGCGGAGGAAAGATCGCCCGCGCCGAATTCCGCCGGCAGATTGCGCGCATCCATGATACGCAATCCCGCCGGTTCCCCTGCCGCGCTGACTTCAACACGCCCCGCACTGGTAACCGCCAGAAAACCGCGCGCCTCCTCCGTGCCGACTGTTGTCAGCGGCACAATATCCACCCGCTGCCCCGTCCGCTGGTAACGTGTCTGACAGGTTACAAGCATGCTGTATTGGCTTTCCACCCGGTTATGCAAATCCACCTGCCAGATGCCCTGTTCAATGTCGATCAAATGCACCCGCGCAATCCCGCTGCCGCTCACACTCAATGTTGCTTCCGGGTCAGGTGAACGCAGCAGCAGAGTGTTTACTCCGGCATTATCGATGCGGTAACGGATATAGGCCTTGATCTGTAACATTCCCTCGGTCAGTTCAACAGTTTGCAGAATCTGCGGACGGATCACCGGATCAAGCGCTTCGGTACGCAAATCTATCTGCCAGTCAGGGCGGTGAATATCAAAAACCAGCACGCCGGCTTGACGGATGCCGACCTCGCTGGCCTTTTTCATATCTACGCCGATCTGGTTCTCCACCATCAGCCGGACACCGCGTTCGCCGGCGATTGTCAAGCGTCCGCGATGCGTACGCGCTTCGCTGACCCTGACCCGCGGCGTGCGCATTACCGGCTCAATTCCGCGTTCGGTTCGTGCCATTACCAGATTGATTTCCGTCGCACCTTGAACCGGCCGGTTGAAGTGCACGGTAATACGGTTCCAGCGGACGGTTTCTTCAGCACTACCGGCGATCGGGCCGCTCTCATCCCAGTGACTGACATCCCGGCCGGTTAATGTTTCAATATCAAATCCTTCCGGTAATTCGAGCTCGACGGCGAAAACACCCGCCTTGGTTATGTCCAGGCGTAAGCGCGTTGCAAGGGCAATCCGTTCATCAGCAATCGTCAGCGCGCCGTTTTCTTCCACCCGCAGTTCCGGCATTACCGGCTCGGCATTGACGCGTATCACCACATCGGCGGCATTGTGATAGCGATATGCACGGCGCAACATGGCCTGCGCCGCGGATACTGCGTCACTGCGTCCGGTGGCCAGCACAACCGCTTCCGCCGAAAAGTCTTCGATATTCATCGGCGTCAGTCCTTCGGTTGACTCAACCCGTAGCTGAATGTTTTCCGGCGCGGCCAGCGCCAGTGAGCCGCGCTGACGGGCGGCATCAATAACTTCCAGCGCGCCGAGATCCGCATCGTAGGGCAGACCGTCACATGAGACCTGCGTCCGCACATGCAGCGTCAGCTCACCTGTTACCGGCCGCTCAAAGATGGCATCCATAAAGCGCGAGTCGGGATCAAAGCTCCAGGTCGCGACCCCGGGAGTATCCACAGCGGTCACCGTCATACCGCGGGGAACCCGCAATCGGATCTCACGCAGTTCGCCCTGTGCAATGCGGCATTGAATCTGGTGGCTGATATCCACCACTCCGGCCTGCAATCCGGCCAATGCGTTGACTTCGCAGAAGAAGACGGTTTGTTCAAGCTGCGTACGCCGCACACGCGGGCGCCAAATAAATGAGATCTGACGTGCCGAACCGAAAACAGCTTCGACTTCTGTTGTCTTGCCTTTCTCAGCAGCCACAAAAAGCACCGCTTCATCCGACTGCACATCCAGCCCGGTTTCCGGAATACGCAGCAGCACTTTATTACGCAGGTTTTCCGGCAGCGCCAGCCGCAGACTGCGCGTGCCGTCACGCTCACGTACCGGCATCTGTACCGTCAATTGCACCCGGTGTTCCCCGGCACGCTGCACGTTGATCATGTAACCGCGCGGACTCACATTCAACTCCAGCTCGTCTGACAGCTCATATTCTTTCAAGACACTTTCCGGGGCCGTCATAATGAATGAAAGCGCGGCGGCGGTTTTGAAGGTAAGATCGTACTGAACCTGTGCGCTGTTTTCACTGCTACCGGCGGCGGGACCTTCAATCACTATTCCGACCGCATCCATCATGGGGACCGCCGGTTCAGGAACAACAGTCCGCGCCGTCAGCACCCCCGTCGCAGCCGTCAGCATCGTCAGCGCAAGCAGCAGCGACGGCAGCGCGGCACCCTCGTCACCCGCGGAAGGCGCCGGAGGAACCTCCAACGGTTCAAACGGATTCAAGCCGTTTTCGTCTTCAGCACGCTCCGCGGATCGCCTTCTGCGTGACGGCTTTATCACCGCCGTCACAGAGCGTCGCAGAATTCGCCCGGTTTCAACCAGACAACGCGCCAGCAGCCGGTGACCGTTGTACAGAAAAAATGCAGCAACCAATGCCGCCAGGAATATTATCGTCAGCAATGTACGTCCAAGCGCGGCTTCCGCCAGTCCCGCGGCAATTACCGTTGCGCCTAAGGCGAAAAGAAATACCCCGCGGCGCCGGCGCATACTGTCGGCAAGAATCACGGTTCCCAGCAGCAGCCCGCCGAGAAAACCGCGCGCGGAACTGTTGCTGCCGAGCCAGGCCGGAATTATTTCCAGATTAACTTCGGGGTGCGGCCCGCTGGACAATTCAACCGCGCGGGTTAATTCAACCTGGCTGCCCCCGCCCCATCCGTCTTTCAATGCGGCAATCACCGATCTGCGGGGACTGAACAGTGCCCGCAAAACCTGCAATGTTTTGCGACCGGCGCCGGCCAGTCCGCCGCCGGAATTGGCGTTCCCGCCACTCATCGTGCCCGATGCCCCGGCAATCGAGAATCCGGCCGGCGCGGAAACCTGCCAGCGCACGAATGCGGCGTGGGTGCGCGGCAATACCGGCCCGACCAGTGTAAAGCGGCCGATCCCGCTGCGCCAGAATCCGGGGGCGCCGTGATTCATCGCGTAAATAACTTCCACCTGCAAGGCGGTGTTGGGATCGCGCAGGCGCTTGACCGGAACAAGAATAACAGCACCGTCACGCTTCGAAAGCGCATCCTCCTTTTCGCCGTCTTCGTCCACATAACGAATCGACCATAAATGCGCATTTTCCGGCAACTGCACCAGCAAATGCTGGCGGGTGGCGTTTTTGATATAGTAATTCACGGTTGTGACCGATTCGCCATCCTTGCTCAACTCGGAGAAAAGTTCAACATAGTCGGCAATCTGTCCCAGCAGTGCGGCGGTGGGATAGCGTTCAACCTTCAGCATTGCGCGGTGCGGAGAGTGAGTATACTTGAACGCGCCGATGATCGGGTCATTCACCAGTGCAGCGTATTCCGGCGGAATTTCGTCACGGTCGATGGCAAACATCGAAACCGGCAGCGGACGGGCCTCGCTGACACTGATGCTGGCGGAACTTGCCAGCACAACATAACCGACTTCACTTTCTGTGCCGACCGTTTCAATACCGGCCACCGCGAGCTCGGCATTATCCGGTGAGTATGCCCGGTCATAGGTTACCAGCAGCGTGTAGTCACCCATAATGCGTGATTGCAGACGCACCGTGCACAATTCACCATCGCGGGTCCATCCTTCAATATCCGCCCCGGTGAATTCCACCCGCTCAATATCCGCCGGAATGTGCAACTTGAATTCCTGCAGCGGCGCGGCGCTGACGTGATAGGTTATGGCGGCACTGCAATACATTACCCCTTCGCTCAGCGAAACCAGGTGAAAAACTTCTGAATGGACGGATGATGCTGCACGCTCAACAGAAAAATCCACCCGCCAGCCCGGTTCGCGGAAGCGAAAAGCATGCTGCGCGTTGCTTATGCGCATCGGTGCCGATCCGGTATGCACTTCACGCAGGCCTTCCATTTCAACCGGTTTAAGGCGCAAACCTTTTTCTGCGGCAACAACCAGATATCCGCGTTCAGCACGGGCATCACGCACACTGAGCACCGGGGCGCTGAAACTTTCCGTTCCGGATGACAGGGCGCGTTCCATTTGGATTTCAATCAGCGCGGTGCCCAGCAACGCACGGCGGAACGGCACATAGATCAGCCTGCGGCCTTCCTGCTCACGTACATCGGTATCCGTAACCGCCACTTCACGTCCGGCGACCCCGGTAACCGTCCAGGCGGAATCCGTTCCGTAGTCAATCCATAACTCGCGCAGCGCGGCATCCTTGACATCCAGCTCGATCGCCGCACGCAATGAAAGCATCCGGTCGGATAACGACAATTCCAGCCGGTTGTCGGCTGTAAACGATGTAACAATGTCATCCGCGCTGATCTCCAAACCGTAAGGCATATTGGCAAACTGGTAGGCATAGACATTGCGTGAAGGACGTGAGCGCGGCATTTGTTCAGCCGCTGCCGGAAATGACCCGGGGTCAATCTGCGTAAGCCCGGCGGCCCGCTTCACCTGCAGGCGGATGGCGCTGTCCGCACCGATCATCAGGAATCCGCTGGTACGCAGCACACGCAGCGGTGCCGGTGCCGGCAGGGTGAATTCACAGGGGAACGCAGGCAGCACCATTTCACTTTCCACCCGCAGGCGGTACAATTCTTCACGCGGCCGGCTGAGCGTTACCAACAGCATCTCGTTCTCGCGGTCAATGCGCCAATCCTGGATATCTTCGCCGTGAACCTGCGTAATGTTTATATCAGGCAGACGGAAGGCCAGCTCGGCCAACGCGCCCTGAATAACCCGGAATGTATAGATGGTATCGAGCCGCAGCGCACCGACGCTGGCAGTGGCAATTGTGCTGGCATCACAGGTAGCCACCAGTTCCGCATCCAGCTTTCTTACTTCCGGCTTCCAACGCACAGTGAATTGATCGGATAATCCCAGAAACCCGGTCACACGGGCGCGTTTCTGTGAATCGTCGTCAGTTGCTGCAAGTGTGCGCTCAACATTCAGCGCCCCCGGGAAAACCACTTCCAGGTCATTGCGGTCACACATCACCCCCACCCGCCGGATGCTGGCACTCGGAATACTAAACGCTGCCTGACGCCATTCGCCGTCCTTAACCGGGCGTGCCGCGAAGCGAAAGACCATTGATTGTTTCCCGCGTCCGAAGAATCCGCCGGAGCGCGGCAGTCGCACGGCAAAACCGTCGCCGCGCCGCAACAGCTCAGCATTGCGCGGCAGTTCGGCCGAAAGGTACCCGACATCTCCGGTAACCAGCGCAAGCTCCTCACCGGCAGAGGCGGTCTCAGCATCCAGCCGCAACACAAATATTATATTCTCGCCCTGTATTTCACCTTCAAGCGATACATTTGAAAGCCGCGTATTCGCCAGCACCATGCCGGCCGCCGTCACCAGCATCAACATCACCATTCCGATTGCTCTTGTTTTCATTTCACCTCCGTTAATTTGTTGCGCTCATTAAACACTGCCCCACTGACGATATGTCATACCGGCGTAAAAAGATTGTAAACCGTTTTTACAAAGATGCTGCATAAACCTGTATAATTATTATCGCGACATTCCGCCGGCAGCCTCGACCAGCCGGGCAAATTCCCTGATCCGTTCATCAAGATTCAATTCCAGAGCCACCGGACGCAGCACCTGTGCAAGCTCGGCGAAGCTGGTAATCTCTACAAACGGCGATCCGCGCAGAGCCTCAGCAAAAGCGGCCACACAGGCGGCCAGCCGGAAACGCACCCCGGCAGCATCAAATGAAGCAACAACATCACGGGCATACACCCGACGTTCAATTTCCTCGATCTGCCCGTTATCCACCC
>PXDI01000021.1 GCA_003565095.1 PVC group bacterium
AAGCAGCGTGTGGACGCCGCGGAACAGCGGGTCATGTATGTGCAGCGGCTGCGGGACGGCGGATTATCCCCTGAAGAGTATGCACTAACCCGCCGAAACCGTGACGAAGTCGAGCGGATGATAGAATTTTTCGTCCTTTTGCGGGCCGAGGTTATTGACAACCGCCGGCTGGATGACCTTGAGAAACTGCAGCAATATTCGAAAAAAATCGAGGACGCAATAATTCATGACAGTGTGATTGAGCAATTAGAACTGCGGCCTGCTGAGCTTTTTGCGGATTTTCAGGCTGAAATGGATGAGCAGATACGCATGCAGAATATGCGTAAACACAATCAGGATGTCATCAAGCTGGTTCTGGAAAAGATGCGCACGCAGACAGATCAGGGCGGCGCGCACAGCGGCTTACTGGCATGGATGTATGATTTTGCATCCGATTCACACTCCCTCGGTATGGGCATCGGTATCCAGACCCAGGAAGGAACCCGCTCTGCCGGCGGATTCTCAGTACGCGACGTCATCCAGATCAGCCGCCGTTACCGTGATCTGCTGGCTTTTGCCACATTACGGGCCGGCTGGAACGAGGAATGGACTTTTCTGATAGAGGAAGACCGGCTGCAATACCCGATTACCGCGGTGCCGCATCCCAACAGCTATCCTGATTTCTGGAGTATTGCGCATGTTTCGCTGCGGACCCTCACCACCCTGAATGATCAGAATCTGCTGCTGGATACACCGCGTGACGTGGCGGAGCATCATACCTGGAACAACTTTGCCGTGCAGGCCCGCACGGCATTGACACTGCTGAAAACCGGCCTGGAAAGTCCGCTTGACTCAATGGCGCCACGGCAGATGCCAACCGCGGAAGCCGGACGCTTACATGGCCGCACGCTGCGTTTTAATATCCGCTCAGGTATCGACGCACAGGAACCGGTCCCCGGCGTATATGTCTACTACCCCGCCCTGCCCCGCCGGGCCGTAGAAAACAACAGCGCGGTACTGCGCGGCGGTCGGCGCGGAACAGTCATTATATCGCGCCTGAACGGCCAGTACTATCTTCCGCTGGAAACGATGGGATACTACCGGCAGTCAAAACAAACAGTGCATGCCTACCGCCTGAACCGGGAGACCGCCCTGTTTGATATGGTTATGGATCAAGGGCAGATCGGCACACAAAAACAGAGCGCCTCGTTCAGACTGGTGGAAGGACAGGATTCAGAAAAGCGCCTGATTATGACTGAGGTTACCCCGTTTGTATTCAGTGTCGGGACCGATCCGCGCGATTACCGCGCCCTCGGCCATAACCGTGAGATCCGTATTGTTGACGCGGTGCGCCAAGGTGAACCGGCGCATTATGCTTTTATTAATCCCACCATTACCTACAGTGAAACCGGGGTTGAAGCCAATATTCTTTTCATGCCGGTCGGGCGGCGGGCGCGCATCATGTTCCGCGAACGCGGGCAGACCGTAATGCTGCTCAGCGGCGAGATCAAGGAGCAATACGAACATGGCTACGGCTACAGTGCCGGAACCGATGATCAGGGACGCCCGCGGGCAAACCTGAATATGGCCACACTGCATGTTGCCCGCGATATGTACCAACAGGCCGCTCACCGTCAGGAAAAATATGCGCGCTATGGCATAACCGACCGCCTGGTGGCCGAAGCCTTGCAGCGCTGCGGGGAGCTGATTGCCGAAGCCGAACAGGCTGCCGCAGACAGTAACTGGCAGTCCGCCAACGGCCGCGCGCGGGAAGCATGGGGAATTCTGGTCAACTTCTATCCGCGTATCATGAATCTCGCCCGTCAAGCCGTCTTTTCCGCGATTATCCTGATGGCCCTGCTGGCTCCCGCCGCGGTTTTTCTGGAGAAAATCGTTATCGGACGCAAGGGCATTGTCGCCCGGCTCATCGGTGTGGCGATTATCTTTGCGCTTGGCTCGTTTTTCCTGAGTAAATTCCATCCGGCTTTTGAGATTGCCGTCAACCCGTTCATTCTGGTGATTGCCTTCATCATGATCCTGATGGCATCAATAGTGCTGAGTATCTGTTATCAGCGTTTTGAAGTGCTGGTGCGGCGCGCAAGGATTGCCGGAGGTGAAGCTGAAAGCGAAGAAATCAGCCTCAGCAGTTCACTGGCAACCGCCCTGTCGCTCGGCATGTCCAACCTAAAAAAACGCCCTGTGCATACATTACTGACTGTATTCACCGTCTCAGTCCTCACCTTTTCGGTCATAGCATTTGTATCGGTTCAGGGCCGTGATACCCTCTTCGAGAAACCGCTGCGCATCGATAACGATATTGAAGGCACATTAGTGGAAGCCGAACATCCGCGCTATGAAGGACTGCTTTTCCGTGAATTCGGCTGGGGCAACCTGAGCCGTTCGTTTGCTGCGGCAATCCGCAGCGAGTTCGGATCACACTATCCGATTGTGCGGCGCGGGCATTATGTCGAAATTGAAGGCGGCAACAATGCCGACCGCGAAGGAGTCAACCAGATCAATATTGCCTATGCCGGAGGCTCCGCCATCGTCAACGGGATTATGCTTTTCGAACCGGAGGAAACCGAATTCTCCGCCCTGCACCGTGCCGTCAGCCGCCAGACATGGTTCCGCGAGGAAGACCGCTTTAATATCATCTTACCTGACAGCGTGGCCGAACAGCTTGGGATTACTGAAGAACAACTTTATGCTGAAGACGGCGCATTGCTGCCGCCAGCCGATCTGCCGCAGATCAGGATGTTAAATAACAACTGGCGGGTTATCGGCATTCTTGATACCGGTTTTGCCGATCGTATCCGCGATATTAACGGCAAGAGCCTCGCCATGGTAGATTATCTGCGCAGCGCTATCCAGGCCGCCTCCGCCGGACATCTGGAGAACGAGACAGAAACCTACCACCAGTCATGGCGGCGCTTTGCCATCGCACCGGTGGCGGCCGCCGGTGATATCGGCGGCAACATCAAATCGGTCGCCATCCGCCTGGACGGCGATAGCTCAGAACAGCGCCGCTTCTTTGAAGATCTGGCTCTGCGGCTGAACCGTGCCATGTTCAGTAATCGCGATGACAACCTGGCACTGCTTTCAACCCGTAAGCAGCAGTCGATTGCCGGCCTGGCAAAAGTAATTGTGCCGGTGATTCTCTGCATCCTGATTGTTTCAAATACGATGATGGGCGGAGTTGAAGAACGCAAGGGCGAAGTAATGATGCTGGGCGCGGTCGGACTCTCCCCTTCGCAGATATCATTCCTGCTGCTCTCGGAATCAACCGTATTCTCAGTGCTGGGGATCGTCTTCGGCACATTTACCGGGCTGCTGCTGGCCAATATGATTCCGTGGATCTCGGCACTTACCGGCGGTTTCATGGGTGAACTGTCGTTTAACTTCACCTCAATCGCATCAATGACCCTTGCGCTGGGCACGGGAATGGTGGTGCTGCTGGCAACATTGATTCCGGCAGCCAAAGCCGCTGCACTGGCCGCCCCCAGCGGCCTTACCCACTGGGAACTGCCCGAACCGGAAGAGAACGGGGTAATCGACTTCCATCTGCCGTTTACGCTGACGCGCGGCAATGCCGTCGGCATGCTGGCATTCCTGCGTCGCCTGATGCTTAATCACACCGAATCAACCAGCGAGGATTTCAACTGCCGCGACATCGAACATCGAATGGTGACCTCAGGCGAAGATGCGCTGGTTTTAACCGCCCATATGTGGCTGACTCCCTATGATCTGGATGTCGCCCAGCAGATCATGATCAAGATCTTCCCGACCGAAAACGAGGGGGTCTTCGGTGTACAGATCCGTATTCAGCGCACCTCCGGAACCGAAGATGCCTGGTACCGGACCAATTACGGCTTTATGGATATTATCCGCCGTCAGTTCTTAATCTGGCGCAATATGCAGGAAGAACAGCGCGCCGGATACATCACGGATGGCGCACGCATTTTTCAAAGTGACACACTCAAGGAGAACGCCTGATGGCTGAAGAGGATAAAGAAGCCGCAAAGAAACAGGGCGATGCATTTTTCGACCATAAGTTTGCAATTGAAGCGATGCAGAATGAGCCTTATGAAGACGGCTTCACATGGCGCACGATTGTAGGATCGCTGTTTATTGCATTCATTATGCTGCCCGGCATCATCTTCATGGGCATGATGATTGGCCAGCACATGGGCCAGGCTGCCGACTGGGTCGTCATAATCCTGTTTGTCGAACTGGCAAGACGCTCATTTGTGACGCTCAAAAAACAGGAACTGTATATTCTGAAATATACAGTCGGGCAGCTTACCAGCGTAATGGGCGGGGTCATGCTGGCCGGCGGGGTATGCGCGCATCTGGTATACAACCGCTATCAGCGCAATTCCGAGGCGTTTCATAATTTCGGCATCGCCCACGAAGTGCCGGACTGGTTTGCGCCATATGGCGATGCGGCTTATTCAGATTTCTTCAACTCCGTCTGGTGGCCCGCTATCGCGGTGCTGGTTATTTCCATGATTCTGAATAAGCTGACCCAGTTATCTCTCGGACATATTGCTTATAAATTGACCTCCGATGTGGAAAAACTGCCCTTCCCGTTGGCGCCGATCCAGGCGGAAGGCGCTATTGCGCTGGCCGAAAGCAGCCGTGACGAAAACAAAAAGGGATTCCGGCAGTACTGTTTTTCGATCGGAGCGGTAATCGGCGCAGCTTTCGGAATTCTCTATGTGGCAGTCCCCACCCTCAGCCAGGCTTTTCTCGGCGAGACATTCCAATTGCTGCCCATCCCGTTTCTTGATCTGACACAGGCCTGCGAACGCTTCATCCCCGGCGGCATTGTTACTATCAGCTTTAACCTGGGCCTGATCTTTCTCGGCTTTGTGCTGCCGCGCCGGATCGTCATGGGAACTTTCATCGCAACTTTTCTCTTCCAGTTTGTGATTAATCCGCTCTTGCAAACCAATGGCCTGCTGCCAAGCTGGACCCCCGGCAAAGATGCCATCGAAACCCAGGTGGCAGCCACGCTGGATGTTTACCTGTCGGTCGGCATCGGCACCTCCTTTGCCATTTTCTTCTTCGGCTTGTTCGGCATGCTCGGCGCGTGGTTGAAATATCGCAAAAAGACCCCTGACGGAAAAACCATGGCTGCCGCCGGCGGGGTTGACATACGCCAACTGTTCATCCGCGACAAAGAGCGCGGCGACCCGCCGATCTGGGTGTCCTTTGCCGTCTGGGTGCTTTGTTCAGCCGGCTTTGTGGCCCTTTCTCATTATCTCATCAATGGCGGTGTACCACGCGAAGATCAGTTCCCGGTCTACTGGCTGCTGATGTATGCCTTCTTCTGGACCCCGATCAACACCTATATCAATGCGCGCATGAGCGGCATCGCCGGCCAGTTTGCCGGCGTACCTTTCATCTTTGAAAGCGCTATTTTCGCGTCGGGTCACCGCGGTGTGAACATCTGGTTTGCCCCGATGCCGCTGCAAAACTACGGCGGCATGGCTGACCTGCTGCGCCAGACCCAACTCACCCGCACAAAATTCACCTCCATATTGAAGGCCGAACTGTTCACATTCCCGCTGCTGCTGTTTACCTCATTCATGTTCTGGCGCTATATTAACGCCAATATGGGCGGACGCATCCCTTCAGAAGATTTTCCCTATATCCAGCGCTTCTGGCCGATGTTCGCCCAGATGCGCGCACTGTGGGCTTCATCTATGCAGGAAGGTAACAGCCTGCTGATGACCGCACTCAAACCGGCTTTGATCGCTAGCGCCCTGGTTGTTACCACCGCGATTTTCGGCGCCTTCTCATGGCTCGGAATCAGCCACCAGTATATCTACGGCGCCATTGCCGGTATCAACGGCTATCCGCACACGGCCATCCCCGTTTTTCTCGGATCACTGCTGGGCAGACACGTCATGGCTAAAAAATTCGGTCAGGAGCGCTGGCAGAATTTTGCGCCGATTCTGATGGTCGGCTTCGGTGTCGGCATCGGGTTGACCGGAATGCTGTCCATCGCAATTAATTTCTTATGGGTATCAATCGGTACGCAATTGTAGAGAGCACATATGATAAGAAAAACATCACAAGCTGAATGGGAAATCGGCGAACTGGCATTAAAACCGGGACTGGTTCTATCGATGGCTTTCAGTTCCTTGAAAATACGCCTGACGCGCACATTTCTGACAGTCCTGACAATCACAACTGCCAGCGGGTTCATGATGTACCTGCTGACAATGCCGCGTTCGGATGATCCGGTTGACCGTGACGGCTGGCTGTTGATGCTGGGCCTGTGCCTGCTGGTATGCGCCGCCGGGGTAATGAATACTATGCTTATGTCGGTTGCACAGCGCTACCGCGAAATCGGCACCATGAAATGCCTCGGCGCACTCGACAGCTTCGTCCTCTTCAGCGTAATCGCCGAATCTGCGATTATCGGCGCAGTCGGCAGCATCGCGGGAATTATTCTCGGTCTGCTGATTACCACACTGATCGGCGCGGCAGAATACGGCTCCGGCATGTTCTCCTATCTCCGGTTTGACGGCATGACTGTCAAAATACTGATTGTTATTTGTGTGGGCATGTCATTGACCGCCATGGGTGCCTCAATTCCGGCATGGATCGCTT
This sequence comes from PVC group bacterium, assembly GCA_003565095.1. Classification (GTDB taxonomy): domain Bacteria; phylum Verrucomicrobiota; class Kiritimatiellia; order UBA8416; family PXDI01; genus PXDI01. The sequence goes on from PXDI01000021.1 coordinate 6,601, forward strand.
CGAAAATGCCGCCGATGGATGCCATGCGAGGTGAAAAATGAGTTCAAAGAAAAAGAAGCACAAGCGGCACGGCAAACAGCAAACACGCGCGCATGCACCTGCTGCAAAGATTAATCAAGCTTTGCAGCCGGAGAAAGCGAAAAATCCCCCCGCCCGGCAGCCGGCAGCCGGCAACAGGTCCGCTGCCGCAGCACGGATTGACTGGTTCTCTAACCTGAATCAGGAAACCGAGCACACTGTCATGACCCGCAACGTCTCGAAAATCTATCATCTGGGTGAGGAAACCGTTCACGCGCTGGATGATGTTTCAGTGACAATTGACCGCGGTGAGTATATTTCAATCATGGGCCCTTCCGGTTCAGGCAAAACCACCCTTTTCAATATTGTCGGAGCGCTGCTGAAACCAAATGAAGGCAACGTTTTTATCGATGAGGTTGACGTGGCACAGCTTGACGCCAACGAGCTGGCATGGCTGCGCTGCCGCAAGATCGGATACATTTTTCAAAGCTATAACATCGTAAAAGTGTTTACCGCACTGGAGAACGTCACCCTGCCAATGCTTTTTGCGGGGGTTCCGCCGGACGAGGCACAAGACCGTGCCATCAATATTCTCGAACGCGTCGGCCTGGGTGACCGTATCCTGCACACTCCCAAGGAGCTTTCGGGCGGTCAGCAGCAGCGGGTGGCGATTGCGCGCGCATTTGCCAACCGCCCCGCCATCATTCTGGCCGATGAGCCGACCGCCAACCTCGATTTGCACACCGGCGAGGAAATTATCCACCTGATGAAGGAAATGAACCGGGAGCAAGGCGTGACGGTTATCTGTGCAACGCACGATCACAAGATGTTGGATATCTCCGACCGGATTATCTGGATGGAAGACGGCCGCGTTAAGAAGATAGCCAACCGCGACGAAGTCAAGATCGACATCGCCGAAATGCGCGAGAAATAGAAGCAAAAGTCACGCAATGACTCATTGCTCGCTGACCTTGGGCGGCGGGCGGAACAATTCAGCAGACCGGCAGGTAACCAAAGAAACCGCTATTGCACCTGCTGCTCCATCCGTTTTGTACGACTGCGGATCCCTTCGGCACTTTGCATGCCCCCGCGGATACCCCCGGCAACACCATGTACGAGAATAACCGCAAGTAAAGCAGCAAGGCCGCCGAAAAGAATCCCGCCGGCAGTCTCAACATAACTCCACTTCATCAGCCAGGCCATCGCCGGAACAATGACCGCCAGCATCAGCAGCAGCGGAACGCCAACTCGCAATACCCACTGGAGAATGCTGTTGCCGGTCAACGGAATCAGATGCGCAGCACTGGCGGCATATATCAGCAATCCGCAGACAGCCGAAAGAATAATACCAACCCAGCGCTTAAACCCGTAATAATTGCTTTTTGCGCCGAGCGCATTCCCGGTCCAGCGTGCTACAAAGAAATAAGCCAGCACTGCGGCAACCACCGCAGCAACACTTTCAAGGGTTACCTCGCGCGTACCAGCCGCCAACTCCAGAATCCTCCACAGTTCCGCCGCTATTGCCTTCATCACAACCTCCACAATGTCTTCATGCTTTCACTTGCCACATACGCCAAGAACATTACCGTAATTAAACATTCCCCCAAATGCATCACTACCCGATGCCGGCCATAATCCCCTATCAACTCCCAAAACGCAATCTCATTTGCAACAGGCTGGCTTTTTACATATTTCAATATTCCACGTAAAACAACCTTCCCCTTGTGCAGGGAACCGTTTTGTGCTAAATATTGCAGCCATGAATGATGGCACTAACAGTGATGGTCTTACCGGGGTAACCGCTAAGCAACACACTTACCCCGATGATATCAGCAGCGCCGGAGAAAACAAATCCTGCGCGCCGGGACGGGTTGTGTGCGGCGTTCCTGTACGGCAGATAACGGCGTTTGACTGTGCCGGACATTATCAGGCAAAAAAATCCGCCAAACGCAGTGGGATGGAGGTTTCCCCAGTACAACCGGGGCAGACGGCAACCCCGCCCTCGGCAATTGCCCTGCCGGCAAGGCTGACATTCTGCCGTCGTATCAACTCCCCGTTTAAATCAGAACGCAAAACAAGCCGGATTATTGATTCACTGCTGGATGTAGAATTACCGTTCGCAGTTGAGCAGTGCGTAACAACCACTGTTGAGAACCGCCCCGAAAATGGGCCCGATGTCATGGTAACCGGTTGCAAAAAAAACGATCTGACAGCTTTTTTGAATGCCTTCGGGAATGGCGACCCATTGATTATTGATCATCAGGGATTGGCACTATGGACCGGCAGCCTGCATGAAATACCGCCGCGAGCGGAAAACACAACCAGATTGGTAATATGGCTGGATGCGGAAAACGCATGTGTCGCCGTCGGCCAAGGAACATTTTTCATTGATGCCCATCCCTTGCGCGGAAATCCGGTTGAAGCATTCAACCGCCTGCTGCGGCATTATGCCGACAAGCTTGAAAGCAACTGGGAAGGAATGCTGGCTGGTGAACTTTCCGCCGCTGAACAATGGAAAAAGGTTATTAGCGAGCGCGGTGGACAGTGCACCGTCCACGATCAGCCGCAAGCACTGCTTGCGCGTGCGGTAGCCCGCCGGGCATTATATGATGGGCCATATCGCTGCAATTTGCATCCTGCACCTGAAACAAATCCATGGGTGAAAAGCGGTATGCGTAAACTGGACCTTATGCGAGGAACCGCCGCTGCCGGTATCGCACTGCTGATCGGCGGCTTATCAATTTTTATTCATGCACGCGCCTCAGCGCTGGAACAAAACGTCAACCTGCAACTTCAACAACTCGCTGATGAGACCGCCGGATTTCATGTTACCGCACGGGGACACCACAGAACAGAAGTGGTCAGACGCGCGGCCGCGGAACGGCGGGGGCGCATGCTGCCGCTGGAATATGCGGCCAATCCACCGGTCACACCATTGCTGAAACGGCTCTACCGCGAAGCGCACACCGCCGGATTGCGCTTTAGTGAAATCTCGGTTGCTCCGCAGCGCATTAGTTTGAATGGGCAAGCCACCGGCCGTAATGCCACTGAAAGCCTGAAAAACACTTTACAGGCTGACGGCTGGCGGATTAGCCGGGCAGATTATCAGAATGTTGAAAGCAAGACGGTTTTCTCCATTGAGGCACAGAAACCATGACAGAACAGCATAACAGCATCAGATATGATCACCGGATTATGCAGTCCGTGCGGTGGAACCCGCTTACTGTTGTCGGCGCCATTCTGCTGCTAGCCGCCACCGCCACCGCCTGGAATGCCGCAACAAAACTGTCCCGTCAACGCGGTATTTTGCAGAGCAGACTGGATGAGTGGAGTTCTATTCAGGATATTGCCCGCAGTCTAACGCGCCTGCGGTCATCTTTGTCAGATGTAGACCGCTTGGCTGAACCGGCTGAATATCTCAGTCAACTGTTCAGAGATGCCGGCATGGCACAGGCGGTAAAGATCGAGACCGGAGATGTCGAACATATCAGCGCCAACGGCCCACGGGCTGTATTAATTACATGCCGCTTTAGTGCGGTATCTCCCGATCGACTGCTTCCGCTTCTGCTGGATATGGAAAAACGCACCAGCGCACTGCGCATTAGAGAGTGCCGCCTGACCGCCACCGAGTCCACCCCGCCGAATGTAAGCGGTGTTGTTATTCTGCAAGCGTTAACAAATTAGTGGGCGCATCTGCGTGTTGGTGCATACTTCATACTTTTTTTGTATTGCATTAGAAGTGATATCTTCGAAAAATAATTTGGTGCATTTTTCTGTACAGCAACGACATTCATGAAAAAAATGGTCCCACGGATGGGAAACCCGTCCGTGGGTTATCAAATCCCATCCCCAGCGGCGATAACGTGCTCTCCGCACATGGGTCAAGA
>PXDI01000159.1 GCA_003565095.1 PVC group bacterium
CACGTTCTCACTCACTCACTCACATACCCACACACTCACATACCGTTTTCATCACTTTTCATACAACTTTTGACAGTACCCATTTGCAGAACCTTAGCCAGTTCCTTGCGGGCTGCGTGCACCCGCCAGTACATCGTGGCGACCGGACAGCCGGCCGCGCGGGCCGCCCCGGCAACCGGCAGGCCCTCCAGCACAGTCAAAACCACCGCTTCACGCAAAACCGGCGAGAGTCTTTGCATGGCATTGACAACCATGCTCTGTTCCTCGCGCGCCATAACCTGCCGTGCCGCATCCGGAGTGCCGGCCTGTTGCTCCGGCGCGTTTTCCAGTGCAGTTTTCCTTGTGCCGGGCGGCCTTGCGCCGGTAATCCTGCACAAGATTTATCTGCACCCGGTAAAGCCAGGTGCGAAACTGCGACTTGCCCCTGAAACGATGCAGCGAACGGCTTACCCGCAGAAAAACCTCCTGCGTCAAGTCTTCAGCGGCATGGGCATCCAGCACCATCGCCCTGATCGCCGCATAAACGCTGTCAAGATGCCGCTCGGTCAATTTATTAAGATATTCAAGCTGACGGGTTTGCTTAAAAGCTTCCACCAGCTCGTCATCGGTCGCTTTATCCATATCCATAGACAGCTACTTTGTCATATTAGACGCCGGAAAGACAGAAATCTTTGTTTAAAAAAGCCCCCCCGCGGTTTTCAGCCGCGGGGGGGCATGGGGTGCGGTGCTGAAGCAAACCGGCTCAGGCGAAAATATACTGGTTGAGCATATTCTCCAGTTTTTCCTGCCCGCCGGAACGCGGGTGAGGTTCGCCGTTTTCGAGAACATATGCCTCAAGATCGGCCAGAGTGGCTTTGCCTTCTTCAACTTTTTTGCCGATCCCGGCATCGAACGAAGCATAACGTTCCTTAACAAAGGCATCGAATGCACCATCGCCGATAATGCGGTCAGCCACCACCAGTCCGCGCGCAAAAGCGTCCATTGCGCCGACATGTGCGTGGAAAAGATCCGCCAGCTAAACCGAACCGCGGCGCACCTTGGCATCAAAGTTCAATCCGCCGCGGCCAAGACCGCCCTGACGCAGGATCACCAGCATCGCCATGGTGGCTTGATAGACATCTGTCGGGAACTGGTCGGTATCCCAGCCCAGCAGCAGATCCCCGCGATTGGCATCCACGCTGCCGAGCATCCCGTTTTGCGAGGCAACCAGCAGGTCGTGCTCAAAATTATGTGCCGCCAGAGTCGCGTGATTGCATTCAACATTGAGTTTGAAATGCTCCGCCAATCCATAGGTTTTGAGAAACCCGATGACAGTTGCCGAATCAAAATCGTACTGGTGTTTGGTCGGCTCTTTGGGCTTGGGTTCTATCAGGAACTGGGCATCAAAGCCGATTTCCTTGGCATAATTTACCGCCATCTGCAGAAAAGCGGCCAGATGGTCCAGCTCGCGCTTCATATCGGTATTCAGCAGGGTTTCGTAACCTTCGCGTCCACCCCAAAAGACATAATTCTCCGCCCCGAGTTTAAGTCCGGTTTCGAGCATCTTTTTCACCTGTGCTCCGGCATAGGCAAAAACATGCGCATCCGGATTGGTGGAGGCACCGTGCATGAAGCGTGGATGACTGAACAGGTTGGCCGTATTCCACAACAGACTGATTCCTGTGTCACCCTGGAGATCCTGGGCCAGCTTGACGATGTGGTCCAAATTCCTGTTACTTTCCTGCAGCGTTGCGCCTTCCGGCGCAATGTCGCGATCATGGAAGCAATAGTAATCAACCCCCAGTTTGCGGCAGAATTCAAATGCTGCGCAGAGGGTATCCTCGGCAATCTTCATCGGATCGCCCGAGCTGTCCCATTCGCGCACCATTGTGCCAGCACCGAAAGGATCGCTGCCGGTGCCTTTGAATGTGTGCCAGTAGGCTACCGAATAGCGCAGATGTTCGCGCATCGTCTTCCCCGCCACTACGGCATCCGGATCATACCACTTAAATGCCAGCGGGTTCTTTGAATCCGGGCCTTCATACTTAATCGGATCGATTTCCGGAAAATACGTCTTCATCTTCATATCCCTTTCTCTGGCAACGTTCTGTCAATAATTGCGCCCCAGTCTTGGGGCTAATCGTCGTTTCATCAAGTACTTGGAGCTAATAGGTTTTTCTCCCCTATGTTTGTGGGTATGTGGGTATGGGAGTTTGGGCGTTCGTATTCGGCCTCATCTTCTCTAACCTGACTGCATGAGATACACCACTGGTCTGCGTTGGCCATCATGTTGACCAACCCTGACTCACCCACATACTCACACACCCACACACTCACGCCTCAGTCTGCAGTCTGCTCGCCGCCAGGCCAGACCCGACAAAGCTCGCGACAAAGCTCGCGACAAAGTTTTTTTTCGCCCACTCACCCACACCCTCACTCACTCACATACCCACACACTCACATACCGTTTTCATCACTTTTCATAAGACTTTTGACAGTACCTCTGGCAACCGGAAGCGGTCATACCATTACAACTAATATTCAATTTATGCCAAATCAACCGCCCCGCGACAAGCTTATTATAATCCGGATTCCGACCAGGTGTAGGTTCCGTCTTCGGCCAGCTCACCGGAAAAAGTAAAGCCGCCGGCGCGCACTTTCAGCCGGCGCTCATGCCAGCCCATATCAATCGGACCTTCGTCTCCCGGAGAGCGCCACATAGCGAAATGGTTTTCCCACAGGTGCTCATCATCGTTGCGCCAGAACCGCGGGTTTCCGCGTTCGGCGGCACCATGCTCCATGCTCAGCCGGCGACCGTCGGTGGCGGTATAAACAATCCGGTTGTTTTCACCCTTTGCCACCCGCGCTTTTTCGCGCACGGCCCGCACAAAAGCGTCAAAAGAGCCGTGACTGTCGGCATCGCCGATTTCCAGCGCAAAGCCGCTGAGGCCTGCGCCGCCCTCGGCGCTCAAGATCCCCTGGATATCATGAGAGCCTCTACGGACCTGCAGGTTCTCGATTTTGTCAGTCATTTTCAGATTATACGGAATGAGCGCCACCCAGGTTTTTTCTGTCCTGACCACCAGTGCGTCACCCGCCTTTTCTATACCGGCGGAACGCGGCAGCACAAAAGAAAACGGCACATCTCCCTGCTGACCGTTGAGCCAGAGTGCGGCATTCAACCATTGCACCACGTTGTCGCGTCCGGCTGAGCCGACGGCCGGATTGCGGACCCGTCCGGTTAGCGGAATAAAGTAGGTTGCGCCAAACTTATCATCGTGCAGCAGCAGCTTGAATCCGTTGACGTCACCGGCATGTCCCTGTGCCAGTGATCCCAGTTGCCAGGTTTTGCCATAAGCCATCGTTTCGTGATAATGCGGACGCTCATAGTTGCCCGGCAGCCAGTTGCTGTAAATGGGATGACTGGCCAGAATTTCGACCGGACGGTCAAACTGCTTGCGCGCCAGTGCCACGGTCGCGGCCGGCGGCCGGTAGCCGCTGCCAAAGAAAAACGCCCACTCCAGTTCGCGTTCCGGCTTTTCCGGTGCATCGCCGAAAAACAACCAGGCGGTCTTGGCGGCGCCACTGAAGCGCTGGATATTGCCGTAATCGCGGCAGACCGGTCCGCCCCACGCACCGCGCCAGTATTTCATGGCACCGGAGGTGAAAAGATAATCGAGAATGGCTTTGGCATAACCGCGGACTTCTTCATCCTGTGCGAACGAGAACAAGTTGACATACGCAGCCTGGGTATGCCCCAGATATGTTTCGCTGTCCCATTCCCCGTTGCCCATATTCCAAAAAGCCAATGCAGTGCGGTGCAGCCGGTCCTTGTACAGCAGCCGGACGGTTTCGTTGCCGCTGGCCTCGGCGGAAAGATATATCGCAACTTCGCGCATCCCGCGCAGGTTGTCGGTATTGCGCGCATCCGCCCGCATTCCGCGGGTTGCGGGCGACCAGTCGGCGCCGACCGGACCGCGGCCGATCCCGTATTTCGGATGAGGATTCGGATTAACCCTGCGCTCATATTCCTCATAAATCATCCAATCACCGGCGGCAATCACCCGCCACCATTCGTACCACTTGTCCGGATCATCGCCGGGATGCTCGCCGCCGAATTCCGCCGCATTGGCCCGGATAAATTCCGCAAAGCGAATCTTGTTCTGATGTCCCTCTTCTTCGGCTTCCGCCGCCATTGCCAGCAACTGCTCCGTGTTGCGCCACATCTTGCTCAACTGCTGCTGGACAAATTCACGCACTTCCGGATAGGGACTGCGCAATGACAGCACATACTCCAGGGTTGGCCGCGGATCGCTTTCAGTCCAAAGCCGCATGCCTTCGCTGAACTGTTCGCGGTAGACATCGGTGAAATCTTGATTGAAGCCGAACCACTTGTACATCTGTCCCTTTAGCGTGAAACACCAGTAAAGATCGATGCCGCGGGTATGCGAATGATCGCGCTCGGCCTGCAGATCCTGGGCTTGCAAAGCACCAATGGCTTCATCATAATCACCGGCGTAGAATGCACCGATGGTTGACGGCAATGCCCACTTCTCGTGTTCATCCTGGGTGCGACTGTCAACCTTTCCCTTGAATGTCCGGATGGCGTAGTCAGCTCGTTGACGGTATTCTCTTTCCCATTTTTCCGGCCAGGGATTAGCAAAACGCCCCGGATCGCGTACCGGGCTTACAACAATCTTCCCGTCCTGTTCGCTGACCCGCTCACGTGCCGAAGTGGCTTGTGAAGATGTAATTACACCGGCGGCAAGCAACACCGCAAAGACGGTTGAGATTGTGTGCGGACGATTATTTCGATGGTTGTATACAGTTGTTTTCATCACAGCTCCTTTATTAATACTGTCTCTAGTAATATCACGTATGAGGCTTTAGTAAAATATATTCTGTAATCCGGCCGCGTTTTTGGTACATATGGCAGAAGAATCGAACGTAATCAACAGGAGACACAAGTGGCCGAAATAATAAAACCTGTTCTGCCGGGAGTTGTGAGATGATTAAACTGCCAATAGCCGGGCGTGATGAAACGTATGAACTTGATCCGCGGACAATTATCGGGATCGGGCTGAACTATCTGGATCACATAGCCGAGCACCGGCATGTCGGTGTGCAGGGTTTTAATGATGACATTCCAAAAGAACCGGTGCTGTTTGCCATGACACCGAACGTGCTGACGGCTTCCGGTGATGCGATTGTCATTCCGCGCTTCATTTCAGATTACGGTTTTGAAACCCCGCGGGTGGATCACGAAGCCGAGCTGGCGTTTGTTGTCAAGGACCGCTGCAAAAATGTGCCGCGCGAGGAGGCGCTGGATCACATATTGGGCTTCACCTGCTTCAACGATGTCAGCCAGCGCAATTTCCAGCGCGGCGACAAGTCCGGCTGGTTCCGCGGCAAGTCGCTGGATACTTTCGGCCCGGTCGGCCCGGTGCTGGTCTTGACCGAGGATATCGGCGATCCGCAGAAGCTGGATATCGGCTGCCGGGTGAACGGTGAAGTTCATCAATCATCCAACACCAGCCACATGATCTTTCCGGTAGATGAACTGCTGGCCTTCATCTCGCGTAATATAACATTGCAGGCGGGGGATCTGGTCAGCACCGGCACCCCCAGCGGCGTCAGTCCGCTTAAGCACGGCGATATGGTGGAAGTTGAAATCGCCGGCATCGGCGTTCTGCGCAATCCGGTGGTGGAAGAAGAGCAAGAGCGTAGAGCTTAGGGCGCAGAGCTTGGTGTGCACATGGTCCACGAATTCCAAGAATCGGCACGAATACAGAACAGAGAAATCGGCGTGTTTACCTGAGCAGGAAAATTGTGCCGCCGGGAACCGGGCCGAAGTCGATTGCCACGGCCTGAAATTGCGTGCGCTCGGCGCTGCCGCCGCCAATATTTTCAATCGTCACGGTCAGCTGGTCGCCGGGACTGGCCGCTTGACATTCAATCGTCCAGAGGATGGAGAGAGTTCCGCCGGAAGACTGTGTATTTTCAATGGCAGCGGCTCCCGGCAGGGAGGCGGAAAGCCGCACGGCGTTCTGCCATAATGCCGCGTAGATCCGGACGGTGCTGGGATAGTGGTGATTGACTCTTGTTGTAAAGGTGATGCTCCGTCCGACGGTTGTCCATGACAGGCTGGTGGATGAACTGCCGGCGGGATTGACGGTGCCGTCGGTCCAGGAGAGGTCGTGGTTAACGCCTGAAACCTGTCCTCCCGCAACCGCACCCTCCGAGATGGTCAGGTCACTGATCAATGTGCCGCCGGTTTTTTCGTCGGTCGGTGCCAGCGGGCTTGAGCCGCCGCTGTTCCAGAAGCGCCAGTCATTCGGGCCGACGTTCGTCAGGTTGGCGGTTTGCTTGCTGTTCGACACGGTAATGCCGATGGATGCGCCGGAATCGATTATAGTGAGGGTGGCGTCCCCGAGTGTGCTGTGCGCCGGATAATGTCCCGGCGCAATGCTCAGGGTGACGGTTTTGTTTTCGGCTACCGTGTCGGCCTTGGGCTGCACCTCGATAGTCACGCTTTGCTGTCCAGCCGGAATCAGAACGGAGCGCGCCAGCGGTTCGTAATTTACGTCTTCGACCGCCGTCCCCCCGAGAGTGTAATAGACTGTCAGATCCATGCCGGCGGTTGCCGCCGGACGGCTGATAACAAATTCCCCGGCACTGCCGGTCAGTTCGTCAGCATTTTTGGCCACTTCCACGGAAACGGGGCCGGTGCTGAATACGGCGGTTTGCGGAGCCCAGGCGAAGCCTCCGGAATTTGACCCGGCAAAGCGGTAGTAATATATGCTGTCGGATTGCAGTCCGGTTGCTGCATGCGAATGTGGTTCGGCGGCGCGCGGCGCAGCCCATTTATTGGTTGCCGCCCAGACGGTTTTACTATCCCCGCCATTGACCGTGCCCCAGAAAACATAGACATCCGGAGCCTCTGAGCCGATATCTTCAATGTCGCCGCGCAGCAGCGCGCTGGTTGCGGTCACATTAGTAACATCCCATGTTGCGACAACCGGCGCGACATCCTGCGGGTCGTCGTCAATGATTGTTCCGGTGGCTTCATCTTTGGCACTATCGATCAGGTAGGCGCCCGCCTCGATTGTTACTATAACCGACCGGTTGCCGGTATGGATAATGTCCTTGTCGATGGGAGCGACTTCGAGCATGGCTGTTTCGCTGCCGTCGGGGATGATGATGTAATCAGTGTCAGGGGTGCGGTTGAAATCCTCTCCTTCGACCGCCGTGCCGCCAAGACTGTAGTTCACGCGCAGCGCGCCGTCCGTGGCTCCGGCCGGACGTGAGAAGGTGAAGACAAGCGGGTCAGTGCCGTCGTCGTTCTCATTACTGGTATCGACCGTCGCCTCGACGCCGACCTCACCGGTAAGAAGTGTTTCGGTGGCATCCGTCCATGCTTCACCCGCTTCGTTGCTGGCGGAAAAGCGGTAGAAATACATCGTATCGGAATCCAGTCCGGAGACGGGATGAGCATAGGTGGTGCCGGTGGTCTGCGGTGCGGCCCAGATATTGGTGTTGGCCCAGTTGCCCGGAATACTTCCGCCGTTGGTGTCGCCCCAATAAACCCGTACCGACACATTACCCGATGCCTCGTCTTCCAGCTCGCCGTTCAACGTGGCGCTGGCGGTTGTGACGGAAGTGGCCGGATCGGTGCGCACCGTCGCCGGAAGGTCTATGGCATAGCCGAGCGAAACGATGTCCGCCAGAGTTTTGCCCACCATGATCTCATCGATCCGGTTGCCGCTGCTCACGGCCCCGCCACCGGTAATGAGCACGCTTGACACATACCAGTATGTCCAGATCATGTTGCCTGACCAAGTGGCATCCGGTGCGCCCAGGGCTTCAGGACTGCTGACATCCTCGGGGTCGATCCATAGATACAGGTGTTCATCACCATCGCCGGAGCCGCCGGTCTGCACCACTTCCAGCCTTACCAGCATAAAATGAGTTGTACCGGTCTCCACTACCGGATCTCCCGCCCCGCTCAGCGTGGGTGAGGCTGCTGTGGAAGATCGCCGGGATCAATCATATGTCATGGCTGTTGGAGATTACGGACGGCGGGACGGACCTGTATCCCGAGATTAAACGCCGTACCAAAAAAGCCATGGACCGCATCCGGCGGATGGGCGGTGCGCGCGCGGTTGAGCATAAGGCGCGTGAGAGCGGGAATCCCGACTGGTGGCGCAGTCACGAAGTGCGCATAGCACGTGACATGGTCAGGTTGCGGATGATGCTGGAGTTTGGTTATTATATCACTGAGTCATCAGAGCATAATGCCGAGTATATGCCGTACTGGATCAAGAGCCGCAATCCTGAGCTGCTGGAAGAATACAATATTCCGCTGGATGAGTATCCGCGCCGCTGCGTCAACCAGATTAAGCACTGGAAACAGCGCAGCAAGGATCTGACATCTAATCCGGAGCTTGCGCATAGCCGTTCGCACGAATACGGTTCCTATATCATGGAGGCTATGGAGACGGATATTCCGTTCCGGATCGGCGGTAACGTGTTGAACAACGGATTAATTCCCAACCTGCCGGCGGAGGCCTGCGTTGAAGTGCCGTGCATGGTTGATCGCAACGGGGTACAGGGCTGCTACGTCGGACCGCTGCCGCCGCAGTGTGCAGCGCTCAACCGCACAAACATAAATGTGCAGCTTTTGACCTTGGAAGCCGCCCGCTCCCTGCGCAAGGAGCACGTTTATCATGCCGCCATGCTGGATCCGCATACTTCAGCCGAGCTGACCATTGATGAGATCAAGGCCATGTGCGATGATCTGATTGCCGCGCACGGCGATATGCTGCCGCGCTACCGGTAGTTAGTTCATAATCCGGTGCGTTCAAACTGGCAGGCCGGTGCGTCATAGCGCTGCAGCAGCGCTTTCATTTTGGCGGCTAGCTGAATCTCCAGGGCGTCATCACGGATCGGCTGTTCCTGTGCGGGGTCGTGCAGCAGGTCATAGATCGGGTTGTAATCCGGCGCATCACGATGGCGGTAGGAAGGAATCGCGGCGCGGTAAACCGGCATACGCGTGTAGTTTAGAAACCGGCCGGTTTCAGCATTTTCAAACGCTTCACGCATGGCCCGTTTTGCAGCATTGACCGGCATGGCTGTATGATGATGGGTGATAGATCCCTCACGCGGCTGCCGGCAATACGTATAATGCCCATCGGTCATGCCGACGTCCTTGCCGAAATATCCGAATAGAACGGCATCATGATGCGGCTGGTCTTCTTTCAGCAACGGCAGCAGGCTGCGGCCCTGTACCGTTTCTCCCGGACCGGCAACAAAAAGTTCCCGCAGTGTCGGATTGATATCGATTGCCGAAGTCAGTGCCTGGCGGCGTTCTCCTGCCGGTGCATCCGGGGCGCAGATGATCAACGGGATGTGCATAAGTTCATTGTAATCAAACTGGTAGTTTTTGGCCCAGTAGCCGTGTTCTCCCAGCATGTGCCCGTGGTCGGTCGTGAATATGATGGTGGTATCATCCCAAAGCTTGAGTTCGTCCATCTTGTCGAGCAGCCGTCCCAGCCACGCATCAGCCATGGTCAGACTGGCGGCGTAACTTTTGCGGATATGGTCAACCGCCATCTCATCATCATATTCCGGGTCCAGCCGGCGGTAGTGCGGCCAGTCGTAATGAAAGCGGCCGTCCCATGTGTCATTATACAGGTCGCGGTAGCGTTGCGGAGCCTCGAATGGTTCATGCGGATCAAACACCTCAAGATGCAGAAACCAGTTATCGGCATCATGGTTGTTTTCAAGAAAATCAACCGCGCGCATAAAGCATTGCGGAGTGGGGTAGGAAAGGTCGTTCTCCCAGTCGAAGCCCTGCCGGTTGATCCAGTGCTGACGCCGGTCGGCTCCTTTGCCGCGCGTCTGAGGAATGGCCGGATCCTTGACCCGTGGCCGTTCATTATCGCCCTCCTGCCCGCGGATGAACTCCCATGTATTAAATGCACAATGATAGCCTAGGCCGAACAGCTCCCAGTAATGATAATGGTCGGTAATCAAATGGCTGTATGTTTCAGAATGGCGCCGCAATGCATCCGGCAGCGCGTCATCGTAAGGCTCAAGCGGACCCCATGGCGTCTCAAGAAAAGTATAGCGCCCGGTCATCAGGTCGCGCCGGGCCGGCATGCAGGGGGCGCTGCCGACAAAATGGTTATCAAATACGACTCCGCGTTTAGCCAACCGGTCGATATTCGGTGTCTTTACCCAGTCATTCCCATAGGCCGGCAGAAAATGGCGGTTCATCGAATCCATAAGGATAAGGATTGTCTTCATAAAAAAATGTATCTCCTTTTTCTTTCTTATTCACAGCCTTCTGCGATATTCATAAACAATTCTCGCAGAACAATTTATAATAACTTTTTTCTTGAAATATCCTCCGCATCTGTTGTAGTGTAACTATATGAAAAAAAAACACTTACAACAAAA
>PXDI01000397.1 GCA_003565095.1 PVC group bacterium
ATATGTGTTCCAACACTCCCGCCGATAAACCCGCCGGCCCCCTGACCGGTTACCGTGAGATAAAACTTAATATCATCATATTCGGCCAGCAGATTTTCAATCCGGATCAATGCCTCATCAGTCTTCTCAATAGTCGTTCCCTGTGCAAAGCGCACTTCAACGGTTGCATTACGTGGCGGCGTCTGCGGGAACAATTCTATGCCGCGGCCGAACTGGCTATACAAACCCAAAACAGCGAAAAGCATAAACAGAACCAAAGCCATCACCAACCAGCGAAAGCGTAACGCAAGAAACAAGAAACGTTCGTACGCCCCAACAAAGGGATGGCTTTTCGCTTGCTGTGCGTCGGTCTTTCTGCGCTTACCGCCAATCAGTGCCGAACAGATCGCCGGATTGATGACCAATGCAACAAACAGTGATGCACACAGCACAATAATAAGCGTACGCGGCATAAACCCCATGAACTGCCCCATGATATCCGGCCAGAACAGCAGCGGCGCAAATGCGGCCAGCGTGGTCATGGTTGATGTAGCCACCGGCCAGGCGACTTCCGCGGCCCCCAAACGCGCCGCTTCACGCCGCCCCTTGCCTTCCATCCGGTGACGGAATATATTCTCAACAATTACGATTGCATTATCCACCAGCATGCCGATCGATAAAATCAAACCGAACAGCACAATCATATTCAGCGTGCGGCCGGTCAGCCCCATAAAGGCAAATGCAATCAAGAGCGACAGCGGGATAGCTGCGGCAACAAACAAGCTGTTGCGCCGACCCAGAAAAATAAACAGCACAACCGCAACCAGAATGAACCCGGTAACAACATTGTTTTCCAGCTCGGCAATGATCATGTCAATATATTCGGACTCGTCATAAACAATCGTAAGCTCGGTTCCGGGCGGCAGCATAAAATCATCCAGCTCGTGTTTAACCTGATCGATCAGGTTTACCGAATTTTCGCCGATACGCTTTTTGACACTGATCGAAACACACGGCACCCCGTTTACCCGCGAGATCGACTCACGATCCTTGAAGGTATCAGTCACTGTCGCAACATCGCTCAGGTAAACCGGCCTGCCGTTACGGTTGACGATCAGGAGTTGCCGTATTTCACGCACAAGTTCAAACTCTGCCGGCAGGCGCACCTGCACGCGGTCGCCCCCCATCTCGATGTTTCCGGCCGAAAGCGTCACGTTCTCATCAGCAAGACGCTGCAGCAGCAGGGTGACCGGAATGTCGTACATCACCAGCCGGGGCAAATCGATTTCAACACGAATTTCGCGCTCCAGCACCCCGGATATTTCAGCCTCGCGGACCCCCGGCAGCATCTCAAGCCGGTCCTGAATGTCCTCAGCCAGACTTTTGAGCCGGTCGCTTGATTCCAGTCCGGATAATGCCACCGTGAACACAGGTATATCCGTGCTGAAATTCAGTTCCTGCACCACCGGTTCATCCAGATCCGGCGGCAAATCGGGACGCGCCAGGTCAACCTTGTCTTTTACCATCTGCTTCGCCAAATCAATATCCTGCCCCGCAACAAATTCCACGGCGATCTGGCTGACGCTTTCACGCGAAGTAGAGCGCACTTCCTTGACTCCACCGATCTCACTGATACGCTTTTCAAGCGGGATGGTAATCAGTGTTTCGATATCTGCCGGGGATGTGCCGTCATATATACTTGTAACAAAAATATACGGGATTGTGATATCGGGAGCGCCTTCGCGTGGAATAGTAATATAACTGACCACTCCGGCCAGCGCCAGAACCAGCACAAACACATATACCGCCGAGCGCAGTTTTATCGCATAATTGGTGACAATCATTGCGCCGGTTCCTTCTCTGTGCGGTGATCTCCGCAGGTAACCACACCATGCCCGGCAGCACCGGGCACATCTTCATCCACCCGGACAGGCACACCGTCACGCATACCGCGATGCCCGTCAATAATCACCCGTTCACCGGCTTCCAACCCCGCAACAATTGCATCTTCTCCGCTGAAATCGACAATCTGGACCCGCCGCATTACCGCATGCCCGTTTTCAGCCAGAAACACAACATGCTCACCGCGGCGCGGAACAACCGCTGTCAATGGAACAGTTATCACATCACGTACACCGCGGTTGACGCATGCGTCAATCAACATACCACCGCGCAATGTGCCGGCATCATTATCGACGGCCACCTTAACCCGGAACGTATGCGTTGAACGGTCGGCCGTCATGGCAACAAAATCAACCTTGCCGGTATGAAAAGAACCGGCCGCCACCACCGTAATCCCCACCGGCATGGCTTGTTTAATATGAATGATATCCCTTTCAGGAACATCTATCACCGCGTGCAGCCGGTCAGCATTCACCAGGCGTAACACCGCTTGCCCCTCATTAACATATTCACCGGCATCAACAAGCCGCTGATCAACAACCCCGTTCTGCGGCGCAAGCACGGAACAGCGCGCCACCATCACCTCCGACAGCCGTAAAGCAGCATCCGTCATATCCCGCCGGAATATAACCTGATCGTAATCGCGCTCAGCCAGTGCACCGTCCTCGGCAAGCCGCTTGTGCCTTTCGGCATCACGCGCGGCGTTCTCCGCATCTATGCGGGCCTGCCGCAATCCCATTTTCAGCACCCTTGCATCAACACTGAACAAAGTATCAGCCGCCGCCACCCGGTCGCCCTCATCAACATTCATCTCCACAATGCGCCCGCCCTGCTCAGCGGCAATCCATAACTCACTGACCGGCTCAAGCACTCCTGGAAGACTGGATACATCAGCCAGTTGCCGCATCTCAACCCGCATAATCCTTACAGGCACGCCCTGATCGTTAGCCGCTTCGACCTCTGCATTACGTTTGCCGCAGCCGCTCAGGATTACGAGCCCGCCCATTGCTAAAATAACAAACTGTTTGTTCATGCTTCTCCCCATATTATCCATTGCTCTATCAAAATTCCCCGCCGACTGCATATTTCATTTCCGTCCGGGCGCTGATGGCATCATAAACCGCTTGCAGTCTGCGCAACCGTGCCGCACGCTCCGCAAGAATAGCGTCTGTCAGCTCCAATGTGGTCAGCATTCCGGACTCATGGCGGCTGTGCGCAATTTCACGCGCTCGCCGTGCCAAAGCCATATCGGCATCAGCCGTGGCAAGCATCTCAACGGCTTTCCGCCAGTCATGGTAAGCCCGCGTTACCTCAAGCCGGACAGCACGCCAGGTATCTTCGGCATCTTCAACCGCTTTGCGGTAATTCAGCTTTTTTTCCAAAACCCGCCCGCTGGTGCGTCCTCCGTCAAACAGACTCCACGACAAGCTTAACTGCGCATTCCAGTGCCATGACCAATCGTCATCAAACGCCACAAAACGGTACGAATTCGCCCCGACGTAATTGAAACGCGCCCGGACATCAGGTAAAGCACCTGACCGCGCCGCCTGAATATCCTGCTCCAGCAAATCAGCAAGAATTTCCTGCATCTCCAGAGCGGCGCGCTGCCGGCGGGCAGCCGCAAGACTTTCGGCAAGGAAAACCTCTCCGTCAGGCGGGAGAAGCTCACCCTCTATTATAAAGTCTATATCATCCAGCGCCAAAAGACGCGTCAAATACTCATACGCCATCCGCAAATCATTTTCAGCACTGATCAGTCGCGGACGCGCTTCCGCCACACGCACACGGGCGGTAAGCAGGTCATATTCGGCAATCAGTCCGCTGGCGTAGCGCTTTTCAAAATCCGTTGCCAACGCTTCAAGCTGCTGCAGTGAATCGGCAGCAACATCGCGTGCTTCAGCAGCAAGCAATATTCCATAAAAGGCGCGGGTGACATCACGCTGCACCCGTCCCTGAATTTCGCGGATGGCCACATCGGCATAATCCCGGGTATAGCGTGCGGCTTGCAGCGCGGCACGCACCCGCCCGCCTGAATATAGAAGCTGCTCGACTGAAAGCGTTGCTTCATAGTTGTCCAGTGTGCCCATCTCAACTGTATCTTCCATGAACTGAATGGTTTCCACTTCATCCAGACGGAAATAGCTGGCGTTCAGCGCCAGCCCCGGCATGGCTTCCGAACGCGCCTGACGAATAACAGCCTCGGCAATTTCCCGGTCGCGGCCGGCGTTCAGTAAGGCGGCATTATTCTCACGGGCAAGCAGCAGACAGTCTGCCAGACTCAACGAGCGCACCTGCGCCTCTCCCGCCGCAAGCACCCCCGCGGCAAACCAAATTACGGCAGTAATTGAACACACCCTGCTCATTTTTCAGCAGCCTTTCGCGAACGCGTGACCCCGCCCGCACGCCGTCCGGCTCGCCGGGTTGAAATCCCCTGCATGAATATATCTATTGCTGAATCAATCAGCTTGCGCACCATTGCCGGTGAATAGGCGGAATTGCGTCGCTGACCGGGCATGAGCGGTTCATACAGAATATATGAAGAAAGCATCCCGAAGAAAATCCATGGCAGCGGTTCAAGATCCATCTTGCGAAACAGCCCGCTGCCGATACCATCGGCCATAATATCATGAAACAACCGGTTGCGCTCATTGACTGTGCGGATGGCCTCCTGGCTCAATCGCTCGCCACCGGTGAGTGATTCAATGAAAAACACTTTAAACCCCGGATCACGGTGCAAGACCTCCATTGCAAAATCAGTCAACAGCCGCCGTAATTTCAATTCAGGCGACAGCGAAGCCATGCGGATTTCATCCATCATTTCATGAAAACGCTCCATCTTGGCCGCCATTACCGCGCCGAACAACTCCTCTTTACTGCCGAAATGATATGAAACTGCACCGAGATTGCAGCCGGCCACGCGGGTCACATCCCGCACCGACACACCGCTAAATCCATGTTCCGCAAACAACCGCTCAGCCGCCACCAGTATTCCCCTGCGTGTATCCTTCATATTTTCTCCTGATCTGTCATTAGTATTTCATACGTTTGTATGAACATTTCAAGAATATTGCAAGCTTTTTGTTGGCGACAGCAGCAGCGAATGCAGACGCAGAAATCCCTGACTCGTGGATGTAAAGATGACACTGCTTATCCCCCGCTCGCTGACCTTGTGTCGGTGAGCGGAAAGATTGATATTTAATTAAAATCCGTGTTATCCGTGCAATCCGTGGTAAAAATATGTTTCCAAACGGCTTATGGATTGTTCGGAAAAGTTGATGAATAGATCAGGTTAACAGTGCTTATTTTTGTGTGTTTACAATAGCGTTTAAGAAAATCTTTTTGCTCGCCGACGCAAGGTCAGCGAGCGCTTAAGACCTTATAAATGCACAAGAAAGCGTCACTTTCAACCTGCCCACTAACCGCGCGGATCAAGTATCACATAGGTCGGCAGCCCGATTACACCGAAGTGCTCAAGCACCGGAATATTACGCGGATCATTCATATCCTCGGCCTGGTACTCAACAAAGATGAAATCGTTATCAAGACGCTCAACCACTGCCGGTGCCTGAAAAGTCGTCCGTTTCATCTTCATGCAGTTGGTACACCAGTATGCCCAGAAATCAATAACCACCGGCTTATTCTCCCGCTCGGCACGCTGCAAAGCGGCCAACAGTACCGGGCGCGAATCCTCTCGTTCGGCACTGAACAGCTTATAGCCGGTGCGCAGATAGTACAGCGCCATTACCAGAATAATGATGCCAAACCCGTATTTGACATACTCCATCCAGCGGCCGGGCTTTGGAAGAAACGCCATTCCGGCCCCCGCAAACGGCCACGGCAGCGCCATTCCCACCCCCAGCAGAAACGGCAGCAGCAGTCCGGCCGGCTGTCCGGAGGCATACAGATCAGCCGCAAAAAGCAGCACAGAAATCAATACCGGAGCAACACAGGCCCCTGCCAGCAATGCCGCCACCCCGCCCATTCCGCAGGCCGCCAGCAACGACCCCTTGCGGGGCGCACTGCCACCTGCTTGCGGTTGAAAACGCGAAAAATCTATTACAAAAACGTTAAACATTGCCAGGGAAAGAACGACAAACAGCGCCCCGATCAGCGCATTGAACCACCAGGTTGAATTGAGCGTGCCGAAACGCGCACCGGTCAATACCGCAAAAACCCCCAGCACACCATAGACAAGCGCAATGCCGATACCGTACATTGTTCCCAGCAACGCTCCGCGCGCCCGGGTGCCCCCGCTGCTGCCCGCGCCAATGATTGCCAGATTAACCGGAATCATCGGCAGTACACAGGGGGTCAGATTGAGCAACAGCCCCCCCGCCAGCACAACCACTATCATAACCAGTAATCCGCGCCGCGCCAGCAAACCGGCCAGAGCGCCGTCATCAATATCACCTTCAGCGGAATCAAGAAACGCTATGAAATCATCTTCCGGCATGTAACCGGTACCTGTAGCGCGAATGCTGAATCGCTCCAGAATGCGCAGATCAGCGGGCAGCCCCTGTTCATAAGGCGTCCGCTCAGGTTCAGCAACACGGACAGCTTCCCCCTCAACAATTCTAAAATGGGCCAGCCCCGGAGGAAAGCAGACCGAATCATCGCACCCCAGCCACTCAAGCCTGAGCAGCAGATCCGCGGACGGACTGTAATCATCCAACGCATATACCAATGTAATATTCTCAAGATATACCCGCTGATCTTTGTCGGTAAATGGATCAAATTTAACGATCGGCTCAGGCACATCAACAGGAACAAGTTCCGCCGCCCCATCCAGCACTGAAAAGATCAACTCGTCAGCATACAAATAGTGCGCGGGCGGAACCGTCATTTGCAATTCAATGCCGTAAACATCGTCGGGCAGCTCAATGACCTGCAGTTCTGCCTGAAACGGCTGTGAAGACAAGAATGCGTCAGCGGATGAACCCAGCAGAAAAAATATTGCAAATGTAAATATAGCTTTCATTCCGCCAACTTCTGTTTATGAACCATTCCAATTATTGCAACGCCGCGCAACTCGGCCCGGTTCATTATGAACCGTGAAAAAGGAAGGCACCCGTGACGTTGCCGCCACGGGCGCTCCCGGTGAATTATGCCAATCAGTGCCCGGCGGTGGCGCGCGCCCCCAGTTCACGGTCAATCATGTAGATCGCGCCCGGATGATTTCCGGCCATCTCCAGCTTACCGAGGATATCGGTCACGCTTTCCTCTTCCTCAACCTGCTCGGTTACAAACCACTGCAGGAAGATTTCTGTAGCGTGATCCTTTTCCGCCTTGGCGGCATCAAACAGCTTATTAATCAAACCGGTCACATGCTGCTCATGCTTCAGGGTTTTCTTAAACACATCCAGCACCGACGTGTAATTTGCCGGCGGCTTGCCAATTGCATCCAGCTCCACTTTCGCTCCACGGCTTTGCACAAAGCCGTAAATCTTCATTGCATGCCCCATCTCCTCTTTGGCCTGCGCACCCATCCAGCCGGCCACACCATTGTAACCCTTGTCCGCGGCATAGGCCGACATGCCCAGATACATATACGCCGAATACATCTCAGCATTAATCTGACCGTTCAGCGCCTTCGCCATCTTCTTGCTCAACATCATTTCCCCGTCCTCCTTGTTGTTGCGCCGGAACTATTCCGGCAACAGTTCTGTTTCTCTACTCTTTACCCATCACAGCAACGGCCTGCCGGATTACCGGAACAACCCGCGCGTTCACACTGAAATCTCTCAAACCGATCGACAGCATACGCTGAAGATACAGCGGATTTCCAGCCAGTTCCCCGCAAACCGATAAAGGTTTGCCGCTTTCTTCCGCAGCTTTAACAACCAAAGTCAGCAGTTCCCACAATTCTTCACGTTCCGGCTTGAAGTCTGCCGCCACCGCGTTATTGTTGCGGTCAATGGCATATAAATACTGAATCAAGTCGTTGGTGCCAATGCTGCCGAAATCTATTTCACTGTAGAGCCGCCGCGCCGCGAGGCAGGCCGAAGGCACCTCGAACATTGCCCCGTGCATGATTGTGCCGATGTCAATGCCTTCAGCCAACTGCCCGAATATCCGGCGCGCCTCAACAAACTGCCCGCAGTCAACAATCATGGGATACATCACATGCACAACGAATTCCTGCGACAGCCGCGCCAAAGCACGTACCTGCGGACGGAATGTCTCAGGCCTGGCAAACAGCAGACGCGTACCCCGCAATCCCAGTGCCGGATTGTCTTCACCGGCCAGACCAAGCGACGGCAGGGGCTTGTCGCTGCCGATATCAAATATTCTGAAATAAACCGGACTCAATGACCCGGCCACATGCCGATAGGCTTTATATAACGCTTCTTCATCAAAATCCACGCGCGCGGTAATAACATCGATCTCCGTGCGGTACAGCCCGATTCCTTCCGCAGCCATCTCAACCGCATCGGCCACTTCTTCAAAAGTACTTACATTGGCCCGCACACTCACCCCGTCTACCGGAGGAACGGCCGCCGGCTTGCGTACTCCATCGGCATATTTACCGCGCATTTCCCGTACAGTATTCTCAGAAGGATTCAGCACCACTTCGCCGGTATACCCGTTGACCAGAATTTCTTCTCCGCAGGCCACCTTGTCAAGAATGCCTTCAATTCCGCTGACGGCCGGCACCCCCATCGACCTTGCCAGAATTGCCGCATGCGAAGACTGCCCGCCGCCTTCTGTTACAAAACCAAGGGTATGCCGTGCACTGACCTCAACGGTTAATGACGGCGTCAACTCAGCCGCCACAACCACCCGGTTACGCCCTTTCTGGCAGTGCGGCTGATCACATTGCAGGTTCGGTGTGGTGTTGACCAGCACATCCAGAATACGGCGCTTTACCTCACCGAAATCTGAAGCCCGCTCACGAATATACTGGTCATCCATCTGCTGCAGACGCGCTTCATAGTCATCCAACACCCGGGTAACCGCCAATTCTGAATTAAGCAGTTCCTCATTGATCAGTTTATGCGCGCGCTCACGCAACAGATTGTCCTGCATGATCATTTTCTGAGCAATAAATATCTCAGCCTCAGCCGGTCCGATTTCATCCCTTACACGCTCGGTGATACTATCAAGCCGGCTTGCAGCCTGTTCGATGGCCTTATCAAGACGCGCAACCTCTTCAAGCAGTCCGCTCTTTTTGATCTTGAAAAAAGATAGCTGGCTGTGACGGTTTTCATTAAACATGCAAATCCGCCCGACAGCCACACCGTCACTCAACGGTATACCATTCACCTTGACATCACGCTCTAAAATCGCACTCAACTATTCAAACCCCTTACCCTGACTGCGCCTTTTCTATTTCTACTGCGGCAGCAGTTCTTTCAGATGTTCAATGTATGCCTGAACCCCGCCGCGCCGATATCCTGTACGGGCCAGTTCGTTCCCTTCCGCATCAAGAATCAAGATCGTCGGAAAACCCTGAATCCCGTATCTGCCGGCCAAACCCTCATTCTGCTGCCGCAATTCATCCGGAATCTCTTTCTGACGCGGAAAATCCGCCACAAACAATACCAGGTTTTCGGCCGCAAACTCCTTGAACTCGCTTTGCGAAAACACTTCATTATGCAACATTATACAGAACCGGCACCAGTCTGAACCGGTGAAATCCGCCAAAACGGGACGCCCCAGCTCAGCCGATCTGGCCAGTGCCGCTTGAAAATCGGTTTCCCACGCAATGCTATCAGCATCGTCGTGAACAACCGGCTGCGGTTGATCATGCATAAACACAACAGCACCGGCAATTAACAACACTATCACAGCCACCGGCAACCATGAAACCGCTTTTTTTTGTATTACTTCATTACTCATTTCTGATCCCCTTTCTTTCAGACGGTACCGTCTGAAGCCTTTTTTGCAAGTCTTGCATGCCGCGAAACTTCATTTTCCGCTGCATTAATCACCCGATACGCACAATCCCTTACAGTACCGAATAATGCTACACACCTGTCATCAGCGGCATACTCATATCCTTCAACCGCTAATTGATCGAGTTCCCGGGCCACCCCCACAACCTTCTCTATTATCTTATCCGGTATATTCATAAATAATGCTCCTGTAATCATTTATGTAATACGCCAGAACTATGCCAAGTATACACAGAACATCTCCGACAATACCTCAAGATGCTGTAATACAAAGACTTAACTATATACCCCGGCTGATAAACTGATTTTAGACTAAGTGTAGATGAGGCAGTATATGAGACAGTCCTGCAACAAACCCGCCAAGCCCGCTTTACTATGCCTTGCGGGCCAGATAGCGGTAAAGTGTAGCGCGGGAGACTCCCAGCACCTTGGCCGCCTTCACCTTGTTGCCGTTGGTTCTGGCAAGCGCGGCCCGGATAGATGCATCATCAAGCCCGCCGCCGCTGTGCGCTTCCTGCCCGCCGTTTGCGGCGGGATTGGAGATTCTGCGCGTCAACCCCGGGATAACCGGCGGCAGATGCTCCGGTCGCAACACGTCCCCCTTGCACTTCACCAACGCAAACTGGAACCAGTTCTCCAACTC
>PXDI01000306.1 GCA_003565095.1 PVC group bacterium
AAAACACAAGCATTATTTATATTATCATACACTATGGCATTGAAAGGTTCATGTTGGCAAGACACAAGCAAACGATTTTGCGCTTGATAATCATGTACCAGTACCTGTCAACATATGTGCGTGGAACAGCACAAAGAACATGCCGGTTTGCAGGATGTTGCGCAGGCCGACGGCTTCGACGGCATTGAGCGTTGTGCCGATACGCACGGCATCCGGACTGGTGTTGTTTTTGCGCGACAGTCCCAGATAATAGCCACCGTTTTCGCTGTTTTTCTGAAACGTGATGACCGTGCTGCCGCTGCCGTTGGCATGAAAGAGCCCGTTGCGTTTTCCGCCGGCTTGCTGCTGCACTCCTTCCATTACCGCCAGCAACTCGCAGATGTCCTGAAAATCAAGCTTCACGGTCAGCTTGTGCTCCCAGTCAAAAGTGGCCGGAACCCGCTTACCGTCACGCGTTTCGCCCGTACTCTTCTGTGCCGCCATATCCAGAAAAAAGCAGTTATAGCGGTCGGTGTGACTGCGGTTAAGACGCGGTTCCAGTTGCAGTGCCGCGCCTGTCCCCTTGGTATTCGGATGATAGATTGCCAGTTTCTGTTCCCATACCGGCCCGGTCTCGTTTTTGTTGTTTGCGGTCATTGTCTTGTTCCTTTTGTTTTCTTTTGTTTTACCTGTCGGTGCTTTTCATAACCACAGGCAGGAATGCCTGTGGTACGTTTGTTTCAGAACGGCAGTGGCTCACGGTCGCATTCGGCTTCCGCCGGTGGCGCTGTGTCACTTGCCTCTGTGCCATTATCGCGTGTGCCCAGAAACTGGACGCGCTCGGCGGAAACACGCATTTTGCTGCGCTTCTCGCCGCTTTCGGTCTGCCACTGGTCAAGTTGCAAACGGCCTTCCACCAGTACCGGCCGGCCCTTGTGCAGGAATTCGCAGCAGGTTTCCGCCTGCCGCCCCCAGACAACCGCGTCAACAAAGCAGGTGCGCTCGAGCAGCTCCCCGCTTTTGTTGCGATAATTGTCGTTGACCGCCAGACCCAGATCCGACACCGCTATGCCGGAATTGGTATGCCGCAGTTCCGGATCACGTGTCAGACGCCCCATCAGATATACCCGGTTCATCGTTGCCATGACTCACCCTCCTTGTTTTGTGTGTTTACTCTTGCGTCAGAGCCATTCTCTGAACCGCTTCACCCTTGTTAAAGAAATGAGCCCTCCCGATTTCCGGTCAAAATGAATTTTTTTTGAAAAAAGTTGACTTTTGGCCGAATGTTACGTATAAATTTAGGTTGATGTTACGTAACAATGTAAAGAGGGGACTAATATCATGATAAGCACAAAAATAACATTAAGTACTGATGACGAAACAGTTATCGAGGCAAAGCGGCTTGCAGTAAGGCATCGTGGCAGTGTTTCCGCTATGTTTACACGTTTTGTGCATGGTCTTAAAAGCCTCGAAAGAGAAGATACCGATATTGAGATTGGGTCGGTAACCCAGCGTGCCTCAGGAATGATCAAGCTGCCCGCAAACATGGATGACAACGAGCTTGTGGCAACGGCATTAGGAGAAAAATATCGAGTATGAAAGTTCTCGTAGATACTAATATACTGCTGGATGTATTAGCCGAAAGATTTCCTTTTTATGCTTGTTCCGCAAAAATCTGGACATTGGCGGAACTGGGCAGGATTGAGGCTTTTGTCTCTTCGATAAGCTTTAATAATGTTTACTATATTGTTCGCAAGGCGGCTGACAAGCGCCGTGCACGGCAGGCTTTACGACTTATGCGCGATATTTTTGTTCCGGTTGCGACAGATGCAAGGATAATAAGCCAGGCCATAGATTCAGATATTGATGATTTTGAAGATGCCGTACAGTTATATTCAGCGGCAAGCATTCAGGCGGATTGCATTATTACCCGAAATGTAAAGGATTTTATTGTCAGGAAAGAAAGTTTTACGGTTCTTGCACCTGATGAGTTTCTTGTAATCTATGCAGAGAAATATCCCGATAAAAAAAGGAGAAAGAATGAGTTTACATGAATTGGCAGGCAAGCCGGTGCCGGATGAAATGCTGCCGGATATTCCGAAAATCATGACCGAGTATCATGTTTTGCAGCCAGATCCTGCCGCGGCGGCGCAGCGGGTTGTGTTCGGCACTTCCGGGCATCGCGGCACCGCAACGGCGTGTTCTTTCAATGAAGACCATATTGCGGCAATTACCCAGGCGGTTTGTGAGCACCGAGCGGCAGAGGGGATCTCTGGTCCGCTTTTCATGGGTAAGGATACCCATGCGCTTTCCGAGGCGGCTTTCGCCACTGCGCTGGAGGTGCTGGCCGGCAACGGGGTGCAGGTTTATACACAAGCGGGCGGCGGTTATACTCCCACGCCGGTTATTTCGCATGCGATTCTCACGCATAATGCCGCGGGTAAGCCGGACAGCATCGCCGACGGGATAGTGATCACTCCTTCGCACAATCCGCCTGATAACGGCGGCATTAAGTACAATCCGCCCAGCGGCGGTCCGGCCGACACGGGGATTACTGCCGCGATTGCCAAACGCGCCAATGAACTGCTGGAAAACGGTCTGCAAGGGGTCAGGCGCATGAATTACCCGCGTGCGCTCAAAGCCGCAACCACCCACGCGCATGATTTTGTATCCGCGTATGTGAACGATCTTGGCAACGTGCTGCGGATGGATCTGATTGCGGCGGCGGGGTTGAGTATCTGTGCGGACGGACTGGGTGGCTCCGGTGCGGCGTACTGGGTGCCGATTGCCGAGAAGTACAATATAAAAATGGATATGCGCAATATCAGGGCGGATGCGACCTTCCGTTTCATGTGCGTGGATAAGGACGGGAAAATCAGAATGGACTGCTCGTCACCGTATGCGATGGCGGGGCTGATTGAATTGAAGGATCGTTATGACGTGGCATTCGGCAATGATCCAGACTTTGACCGTCACGGGATTGTTACGCGCGGCGCAGGGCTGATGAATCCCAACCATTATCTGGCGGTGGCGGTCGATTATCTTTTCCGCAACCGTAGCGGCTGGTCGCCGGATGCGGCGGTGGGCAAGACGCTGGTAAGCAGTTCGATGATCGACCGCGTGGCGGCCGGCATGGAGCGCAGACTGGTGGAGGTGCCGGTCGGGTTTAAGTACTTTGTAAGCGGCTTGCAGGACGGATCGCTTGGTTTCGGCGGCGAAGAAAGTGCCGGGGCCTCTTTTTTGAGACTGAACGGCAAGGCCTGGAGCACTGATAAGGACGGCATCATCATGGCATTGCTGGCGGCCGAGATCATGGCGGTCAGCGGCCGTGACCCCGGAGAGTATTACGGCGCTCTCAAAGAGAAATACGGTTCACCGGTTTACACGCGTCTGGATGTTCCGGCGGATGCCGCGCAGCGTAAGGCGTTGGCGGGATTGTCGCCGGAGAATGTTTCCGCGGCGGAGCTGGCCGGTGAGCAGATTGAGGCCAAGCTGACGCGTGCGCCGGGCAACAATGAGCCGCTGGGCGGACTGAAAGTCTGCACCGCCAACGGCTGGTTTGCGGCACGGCCGTCCGGGACGGAAGACATCTATAAGATCTACGCGGAAAGTTTTAAGGGTGAGCAGCATCTGGCGCAACTGGTTGAAGAGGCGCGCGGGATTGTGGCGGCGGTGGTGTAAAATCCGGGCGGAGGGAGCATGCCGGAGGTTCAATACTGGCGGGAGTGGCAGCGGCATTGCGCATTGGGTTTGTGCGGGGATGGCGTGCGAAATGAATTAACCGGGTTTGTCGCAACACGTTTCCAGTATTATGTGCGCAAGTGTGCTCATCTTACTAATGCCGACAGTCCGGTACAGCTTATCCCGCAGGCTGCGGATGCATGGCATTTGTTTGAAACAGCGGTGCGCATACGTAACACCCGTACCGGAAAATCTTACAAGCAATGGTTGTTTGCTCGTTGCAGGGCAGGGGAGGGTGATTCCGTTGCTTTGGATGGCGGCGTGTCGCTGTTGGTGCGTGATGTAGTCAGGGATTATCTGCGCCGCGAGCATTCTCCGCGCATCATGGCGTCAATCGACCGTCCGTTGTGCAATAAGGAGGGCAGTACGCTCAGTCTGCATGAGTTGCTGCCGGATCCCGCGGGTGGCGATGCGGTGGAGCAGCGCGAAATAAAACGGCTGGCGGAAAGCTGTGCGCGGGATATTATCCGGCGGCTGGCGAAAAACGAGCGGGTGGCATTAGCTGCGAGGGCGTACGGAGTGCCGCTAAGTGATTTGAAAGTGCTGGCGGCGGCAGACTGCGGTAAAAGTGCGCTTGCGGAGGCGTATTCGCGCGGCTTGCGGCACATCGCTGATTATGTTAACGAGCGGTTTGCAAATGAGGACCGGGCAACCCGCGCCGAGCTGGCAATTGCAACTCTTGCCAAGATAGATGAAAATGTACCACAGGCATTCCTGCCTGTGGGTATGAGCGCACAGCCCTAGACTACGCTCTGCGAGCTTCGCAGGGCGCGCAGGAATGCCTGTGCCACATTAAAAATGAAAAAAACCGGAAATCGGGGGGTCTCATTTCTTTAACATAGTATGAAGACGATTAAAGACAAAATTACAGAAAAGGCGGAGACAAGACGGCAGCGGCGATTGCTGGCAAAGTGGCTGCATGAATGGCGGCTCGATCAAGCATTGCGCTCAGCGGATACTGATGCTTCGTGCAATCAATGGGGCTCCGAACCTGATCAGGCGGGAGTTTCTGCCGGTGGCGCAGATGTCTTTTCCGCAAAAGGGGGGAGCCCCGGGCGTTTGGCGGTTGGGCAGGTGTGGCTCCTGCACCCCGACTCACAATGCACAGCTTCCCGTCCGTTGTATGTGCTGCTGCTGGCGCAGGCGGGTGATGGCCGCTGGCTGGCGGTGCCGTTCGGGCGCTTTGCGGTTCCCGCAATCCCCGGTGAATGGCGCACCGGCATGCGCGCGATGCATGCACGGGTACTGTGCCTCTGGAATACGCGGTATCTGGATGTGGCCACGCTGCGCAAAGCATGGAAGGTAACAAAGATCACCCCGGACAGGCTTGCCACCGCGCGTGGTCGCTTGCGGGTGTGTTTTGATCTGTCGGATTGTGTTGTGCCGGAAAACGATACCGCAAGTACTGTGTTGCGCGAATCGGGGCCGCCGTTGCTGCATCCGGCTGATCCCAGGCATCAATATCTTGCCGAAGAGACGGACCTGCTTGATGCGATCGGCCCGCGACCAGACGGCATGAATGCGGAATTAGTCTTTGGGGGCAAGGCTGTCGGCCGCGCCGGTATTCTGAGCTATCCCGGGCAGGAAGACACTGAGCTGTTGCGCGCGGCGGAACGCAAAGACCAGGGCTATGGTAAGCACAACCGGTTCGGCGGGGAAAGTGGCGTCTGAACTTTCGGCTGTTTGGCCTGAAGTGTTCCGCTCGCCGAGTAAACTCAGCGAGCGGGGAGAAGCGTCCGCTGAGCTTGCGAGCTGGTTTGCCTGAATTCTTCCGTCCGCCGACGCAAGGTCGACGGATGGGGGAAATGCGCATTCAAGACAAAACTGTGGGTATTACTACAGACCATAGACCTTAGACTTACCGGAGCAAAGGACAAACTAAATGAGCCTTTGGCAGACTAAACGCACCTGGGGGCGTGTGTGTGACGTAATCACCGGAAAACCGCTGATCACTGAACCCGCCAAGGACCCGCTATGGCTGAAACTGGCTCTGGATTAATCCCGCATCAGCGTCAGTTCCGTGCCATTGCCCAGCATAGCGCGGGCAATGTCCAGCTGGCCATGAATATTAGATAAGGACAGCGACCGGCTGTCCTTGTCGTATTCGGCCGTTGCCCAGCCTGTTGGCAGCGGCAGCAGAAAGCGGCACGGCGATTGCGGCGGATCAATGGTCAGGCATTTTGTCCTGTGTTCGAAAACAATACCGAATTCGGCCAGGTAAACAGCAAAGGCGCTCATGGCGCGATGATAGAATTCGCCGCATTCATAGTGATCGAAGCGCATGCCGGCGCGTTCGTGGCGTTTCCAGACTGCCTCCATGACCCGCCGCCCCTGGCGTCGCATGCCGTTCATGATAAGCTGTGCGGCAAAGGAATACTCAACCCCGGACCAGGGGCTATTGGCCTGGTCAGAACCGTTACGCTCAAAGGGGATTATGTCACCCGCGGGCCAGGAGCAATTAACCAGCCACGACTCCGGCCCTGACATGCGCGTATTGTTTTTCAGGATGGCTTTAAGGGCTTTGCGCAGGCGTACCGGTTTTGCACAACTGATGCCCGCCGTCTGCTGGAAGAACCAGTCGCCATTCAACTGGTCGGTCAGGCAACCGCGATTGCGGGCTCCTTCGGCCGGATCGGCGGCCAGATCATAATAGTTGCCGTTCCAGAGCTGGGTATCAACAGTTTTGATGCTTTTCTGTGCCTGGGCGCGGTATTTTTTTGCGGCAGTATCCTCTCCCAGCCATTCTGACATTTCGGCGGCGGCCAGCAGTGCGGGAATATAGCCGAAGTTAATCAGGATGCTTGAACCCGTGACATCAAACTTGTCATAGGTTTGGTCACGGCCGGCGGCATCCGGCAGACCGTCTGCATTACGGTCGGTTTCCTGCATTATTTCCAGATTGCGCCTGATGACCGGCATGCATTCACGAACCAGCTCGATGTTGCCGGTCCAGCGCGCATGGCGCCAGACTGCCAGTGTGAATTGTGCACAAAGGTCGATGCGCTTGTCGCAATTGCCTTCGCCATCGGAAAAGTGGCCATGCATGGTATGCGGTATCTTGCCTTGAGCGTTACAGTTCGCGGCCGCAAGACGTTGTTGCGCGACATCCAGTTCCGGAAACAGCAGCATCATGATGTGGCTGGCGTAATGGGAAACGTCGACCGTTTGCAGTCCGCAACGACCGAGCCCCTCCCAGATGCCGAAACGGCCATCGTATGTCAGCCAGGCACTGCGCAACAGTGGTGAAAACTGGGCGTTGACGGCTTGCAACATCCACTTCGGCAGTGAAGACGCAAAGAAGGCCTGTTGAAAATCAGCGGAGATTTGCTGCAAGCGGGATCTTTCCTTGCGCAGCCAATCGCAGACCTGTGCGGCATCACTGAACCGCCGCGCATAGTAATGCCCGATCCGGGCGGGCGGCTTTTGGCGTCCCTCTGCTTCCCACATGTTAGGGAAATGCCATGTCAGGGTGAAAACAAGTTCGACAGATGCGCCGGGTGCCAGCCGGGCGTGCCGGCACAGTGCAGCACGGCGGAAGCCGACCGGAACCCCCAGTTTCTTTTCGGCGCCGACTTCGCCGATATAGCCGCGTTCATTACCGAAATCCGTATTTTCAAGGCGGCCGGTTGCTATCAGCGGATCCCACAGGTCGCGGCCGTGCCGCGGATGCAGCGCATAAGTTACCTCGTCATCATGCTGCGCCTCAACCGCGAGCATAAGCTGGCCGTCTGATGAATGCTCCGCCGGCAGGCCGGCACGGGAGAGACATATTGCACGGCGCTGTTCGTCGTATTGCATGAGCGATTCGTTTCCAGGAAAATCATATCCCGCGCCGTTTTTCAGAAGGCCCAGCAGGCTGATATCCAGTGGCTCGGCAGAGCGGTTGGTGAGGTTGAACTGCAAGATACAACCGGGGGTATTGGATGCTTCGACGTCATGCGGAACAAGCGGGCTCCAGGCTTTCAGTTCAATATCCAGAGGATTCTTCTCAAAATGATAAGAAAGCTCCGCAAGGGGCACGGCGGCCTGGTATTTGATGTCAACCGGATGTTCCACCCAGGGAATGTGGTAGGGGTCGCTGAACCAGAACCAGCCGTCCGGTACCGGATCAAGTCCGTAATGTGTGCCAAGCGCCATGGTGCGATTAATTGTTGTACCATTTACGCAGAGGGCGAAGCGCAAACCTTCCCGCTCCATCACATCTGTTGCCGGCCCGGTGCCCCATCCGGCATTATTCATGAGATACCAGTTGTAGAAATAGCCGTCCGGACGGAGTTCAAGACTGCCCGCCCCGATCCCGCCCAGCGGCATTCCGCTGTTGCGGCAGCCGTAGTTGTCATGCGTGATGGCTTTCTTTTTCATGTGGTTGTTTCCCTTGTGTGCTGAGTTTCCCGCATTGATTATCACAGGCAATGCCAACTGTCGAGAGCGAATCATGTTATCAATAACGAGGTATTAAGCGCTCGCTGACCTTGTGTCGGCGAGCAAGACGATTCTGTTAATTAATGGTTTTGTTAATGCAAAAAGAAACGAGCCCTGTTGGAGCAAAAAACGGGTGAACCACATTATCTTGCTCAATATGGGCTCCATTTTTCTTGCTTTATCCGCCTCTTTCTAAATTTTTCCGCTCGCCGACTCCAGGTCAGCGAGCGGGGGAGAAACAGTGTCATCTTAACATCCTTGAGATGAGGTATTCACAACTTGCTGTTGACCGGCAGGATTCTTTCTGCTACCTGAAACACTGACATCTGAACACTATATTAATAAGGAGCGTACCATGCGGATATTGTTTCTGGATCTGGACACCTTGCGGCCGGATCATCTTGGATGCTATGGGTACCATCGTAACACGTCGCCGAATATTGACCGGATTGCCGCCGAGGGCGTGCGGTTTGATAATTACTACTGCTCCGATGCCCCCTGCCTGCCGGCGCGCGCCGCGCTGATGTCCGGACAGTTCGGCATTCATTCCGGTGCGGTTGGGCATGGCGGGACAAATGCCGACAGGGTGCTTGACGGCGCGGGGCGAGGTTTCCGGGATTCGATGGAATCAATTTGTCTGCCGAAAATCATGCGTGATGCCGGTATGCATACATGCACGATAAGTCCGTTTGCAGAGCGCCACGCTTCGTGGTGGTTTTATGCCGGATTCAACGAAATGCACAATACCGGGATGGGGGGCGGCGAATCGGCTGAGCATGTGACCCCGACTGTCTTGAAATGGATTGATGACAACGCTGCGAAGGACAACTGGTTTCTGCATGTCAACTACTGGGATCCGCATACCCCGTATCGCGCGCCGGAGGAGTTCGGCAATCCCTTTGCGGATGACCCGCTGCCGGAATGGCTGACGGAAGAGGTGTTCAATGAGCATCTGAATCACTGCGGACCGCACAGCGCACACGAAATCAATATGTATGATGACAAAACCAATCCGAAATTACCGCGTCATCCGGGGCGGCTTGAGAATATGGCGGATGTGCGGCGGATGTTCGACGGGTATGACTGCGGCATCCGTTATCTGGATGATCATCTGGGCAGGTTGTTTGCCGCGCTGGAGACGCAAGGGGTAATGGATGATGTATGTGTGATCATTTCGGCCGATCACGGCGAGAATATAGGCGAGCTGGGAATCTATGGTGAACATGCCACCGCGGATAATATCACCTGCCGGATTCCGATGATTATCCGCTGGAAGGGCGGGAAGCAGGGGCATGTTGATCAGGGCCTGCACTACAATCTGGATCTGGCCCCGACCCTGGCGGAGCTTTTCGGGCAGGAACGTCGCAAGCTGTGGGACGGGCAGAGCTATGCATCAGCTCTGTTGGCCGGAGAGGAATGCGGGCACGAACAGCTTGTAATCAGCCAGTGCTGTCATGTGTGTCAGCGTTCGGTCCGTTTCGGTCCGTGGCTGTATATGCGCACCTATCATGACGGCTTTCATCTGTTTCCGCAGGAAATGCTGTATAATCTCGAAGACGACCCCTATGAGCAGCACGATCTGGCGGCGGAACGCACGGAGCTTTGTGCGGAAGGCGCCCGGCGGCTGATGGGCTGGCATGATCAAATGATGCAGACGATGCCCAACTGCAGAACAGAAGATCCGCTCTGGCGCGTGATGGCCGAAGGCGGACCGTTTCATGCCCGCGGGGCGATTAAGAGTCGGAGATATGCTGAGCGACTTTGTTCCACCGGTCGTGAATGGGCGGTTGAAGAGTTGAAGAAGCGTCACCCGCGCGAGTTTGCGTGAGGGAAGTCGGGGAAGACCGCAGGCTGCAGACCGCAGACTGCAGACCGCAGACTGTAGACTGCAGACTGAAGACGCGAGGTGGAAGCTCAGCGAGCGGGCAATGCGGGAGAACGTCCAACATCGAATGCAGAATGGGGGAATAGGAAAAGCATAATTTCTTAATTCAGAATTGGACGTTGGATGTTGGACGTTCTAGAGCAGTTCTCAAAAGTTTTGTCTTGGTACCGCTCGCTGACCTTCCTCCTACGCCAAGCCTCCGGCGGACAAGTGGTCGGCGAGCGGAAAAATCGAGAGAAAGAAAACAACAAAGCGCAAA
>PXDI01000008.1 GCA_003565095.1 PVC group bacterium
ACTGCTGCGCTTTTGCGCAGTGAAAACTGATTGCAAGGATAACCGGGATTATGTTCTTGCCGCCCGCCGACCTTGGTCGGCTGGTGGAAAAATTGAAATTAAGGAATGAAATCAGAAAAAGACAAACTGAGCCCGCATGGAGCAAGATAACGTGGTCACCAAACTTCTTGCTCCAACAGGGCACGTCTCTTTATTTTCAGTATCGTTTGCCAAAATTCTCATGCTCGCCGACCAAGGTCAGCGAGCGTGATCAGCTATTGGGTCACGTCCCCCGATTCCCGAAAAATTAGAGATTGCTTTGTCTGTGACCCCTATGCCCTTCAGGGCTAATAATGGGCATCTCTATTGTTCTATTCGCCGCAGATGATTTTTATGATTTCATCGCGAGCGGTTGAGGCCAGCAGTTTTTCGCGTACATCGGGTTTGCTGATGACGCGGCTGATTTCGGCCAGGTAGCTCATGTGCGGTCCGGCCAGCAGTGTGGATGAAACGGTCAGAATAAAAATACGGCAGGGCTGTCCGTCGAGTGAATCGAAATCCACGCCGTCGCGTTTGATGCCGAAGGCGGCGACGAGTTCTTTGACCGAGTCGGCTTTGCCGTGCGGGACCGCAACACCGTGTTGCATGCCGGTGGAGCCTTTTTCCTCCCGCTCCATTACGGCGTTGATTATTTCATCACGGTCCTGAATGAGCCCCTGCGCCTGCATTGCATCAACCATTTCTGCAATGATTGCGGCCTTGTGGTCGCTTTTCAGGTCAAGGCAGAAAGCTCCGGCAGTAAAAACCTCTTTGAATGTCATGGCAAATCCTTACCTAAACAATAATAAACGCCATAAGCTAGCAAGACCGCGGCCGTTTAGACAGCAAAAAAACACCGTCAGACCGGGGTGCGGAGGGTGTTATTGTTGTGGATATCGTTATCAAGCAGCTTGTACAATGCACTGAACACTGGGCCGGGGTTACCGTTGCCGATGGCTTGACCGTTATATTCCCTGACGGCGGCAACATTCCAGGTGGTGCCGACTATCAGCATTTCCGCGGCATTTGCGATGTCGTCTTCGCGAATGGCGGCACTGTCGACGGACGCAAGCTGTTTTGGCACAAGTTCGTGTGCCAGTGTCATAACCCGGGTCATGGTTGTGCCGCGCAGGATGTTATCCAGCGGCGGAAACAGCAGGCGCCCATCACGGGTGACGATTCCCAGATTTTCGGTCGGCCCTTCGCCCATGCAATCCCGGTCGTCATAAGCGACTGTCAAATCAACCCCCAGATCAACCGCCTCTTTCTTCATCAATACATTCGGCAGGTAGTTACAGTTCTTTATTCCGGCCATAAAGGCGGGTTTGGCTCTGATTGAACTGCGCCGGACCCGGGCGCCGGCGGGATGGAGTTGCATGAACGGAGGCGGCAGATAAGTGACAATAATGTAAAGCTGCGGCACGGGGCAGTCATACGGGTTGACTGCAAAACTGCCGGGTCCGCGTGAAATTATTATTCTGACTGAGCAGTTCTCGTGTCCGCCGGCACGTACCGTGGCGATGGTCAGTTCAGTGATCTGTGTGTCACTGTACTGCCCGTCAAGATTGAGTGAGGCGGCGGAATTGCGCAGCCGTAACAAGTGATCTTCCAGATTGTATAATGCACCATCGACGCATTTGAGGGTTTCAAAAACCCCGTCGCCGCGATGCACCAGATGGTCGTCCACCGGGACCAGCATCAAAGCCGGATCTGTTGTAATGCCGTCAAACACGCTGGAATACATCGAATAGTATTTGGCGTGGTATTCTTTGGTCCAGCCGGCCGCATTTGCCGCGAAATTATCGCGTGTAATGGTTTTCATTGTTGATTGCTCCTTATAAAAAACGGTTCTACCAAATCCCTAACCCCTAACGTCTAACCCCTAGCCCCTAACCCCCATTTACAAAGGCGGTTTGGTCGGCGGAGGGATACGAGCTGCGTATCAGCGGTCCGGCGGCGACAACCGGAATGCCGATCTCCAGTGCAATCTGCCTGAGCTGTTCGAAACGGTCCGGATTAATATATTCGGCGACGGGCAGATGCTGTTTAG
Organism: PVC group bacterium; assembly: GCA_003565095.1. Lineage (GTDB taxonomy): Bacteria > Verrucomicrobiota > Kiritimatiellia > UBA8416 > PXDI01 > PXDI01. Next base: position 2,069 of record PXDI01000008.1, read on the forward strand.
ACGGTTGAAGATACTGACCGAGGTAAAGGATGGAAACTCCCGCATCGCGCGCGTCGGTGATGGTTTGCCTGATTTCCTGCGCGGTTTCACCCATGCCGAGCATAATCCCGGTTTTAGTGTGGCATCCGGTTTGTGCGGCGGCCGCCAGCAGTGTCAGCGAGCGGCGGTAATCGGCCTGCGGGCGCGCCATGGGATACAGGCGCGGCACAGTCTCAAGATTATGGCCGAGGATATCGGGTCCGGCATTGATCACTGTGTGCAGCGCTGTCATATCGCCATTGAAGTCAGGAATCAAGACTTCGACCACCGCCTGCGGCGCGGCCTTCCTGACCCGGCTGACAGTTTCCGCCCAGATTGCGGCTCCGCCATCCGCCAAATCATCCCGGGTAACCGAAGTGATGACAATGTGCTTCAGGCTCAACTGACCGACGGCGGCGGCGACTCTTTGCGGTTCGTCGATATCCGGCGGCAGCGGCTGTTGGTCAGATACATTACAAAAGCGGCAGTTACGTGAACAGGTGCCGCCCAGAATCATAATAGTGGCATGCCCGCATTTCCAGCATTCGCCGATATTAGGGCAGAGCGCCTCTTCACAGACCGTATGCAGACGGTTTTCCTTCAGAATATCACGCATCCGCCGGTGTTCCGGTCCGTGGCCGAGCTTGACCCGCAGCCAGTCCGGTTTCTTTGCGGCCGGCATGCCGTCCGGTTTGTCACTATTGTTCATTGCCGCTGAATCCAAAATGTTTAATAAAAATCTGTATGATGCCGGATTTGATTTCCTGCATTGGAACATCTATACCAAGACCTGCCATGGAAGTCACGCCGCGTTCCCGGATTCCGCAGGGGATGATGCCGCGATACGGGATCAGGTCGGGGTTTACATTCAGAGAGAATCCGTGCCAACTGACACTGCGTGAAATCCGGATGCCGATTGCGGCGATTTTATCATTACCGATCCATACTCCGCGGTGTTTTGGGTCGCGTGCCGGGTGCAGTCCGTAGTTTTCCAGCAGTTTGCAAATAATCATTTCAAGCTGGGTAACAAACCATGCGGGTCCTTCGCTGGTCATATCGAGCCGCATGATAGGATAACCGACAAGCTGCCCCGGTCCGTGATAGGTGACATCGCCGCCGCGCTCAATGTTGACTACCGGAATGGCGGAGGGGCTGCCGGCTGATCCCGGCGGTTGCAGCAGGTTGGCGGGATCGGCGCGCCGTCCCATGGTATATACCGGGGAGTGCTCACCCAGCATCAGGGAATCGTTTGCCTTGTCAGCTTGCCGTGCGGCGAGCAGTTCCTGCTGTCGGGAATGGATAACGGCATACTCTGACAGGCCGAAGTCAACAATATCCAGTTTGCCGCGCATTGGCCGCTATTTTCCCTGCGGGGAACGGTCACTCTCGGTTTCAACCGAAACGTGTCGCGGAGTAACAAAGACCACCCGCCCGTAGCCGGCCGTGGCGAGGGTTCCGGCCACTTTTCGGATCTGCGGTTCGGTGGTGCCGGACGAGATGGATATCTCAACCATGGTTTTTCCGGCACGGTAACCTTGCGAACGCAGGCGGGCGGGCAGCTCTTCCATGGTCATCCGGCGGTTACCGAGCACAACCTGTCCGCTGGCGAGCAACACCACCTCGGCGGTTTTGCTGTCACCGGCAGATGCCGGACTCGCGCATCCCGTGAACCCTCCGCATAGTAAGGCGATCAGTGCGAATTGAAGAATGTTTTTCATAATGCAGGCATTTTGTAACGGATTGCCCCGCAGGTCAAGTTTGCTGTTCGGCGTTTGGTCAGGGGAAGCGGCAGATGATCCGGGTGCCGCCATCCGGATGCGGACTGATTGACAGGCTGCCGCCGATAATATCAGCGCGGTGCTGCATCATGCGTATGCCGATGCCGCCCTGCGGGCGACTGTTCTCCGCGGGAATGCCGCCGCCGTTATCTTCTATTTGCAGACTGCTGCCGTCTGGTTGAACAGTAAGCATGATTGATATCCTGTCCGCCTTGCCGTGTTTGACGGCATTACTGACGGCTTCCTGGGCAATATGATAAAGATGCGTGGCGGCCTGTCCGGCCGGTTCATTGTCCGAAAGCTGCTTATCAAAAGTGCACTGAATTGCGTAGGTGCGCTGTGTTTCTGCGGTCAGATGGGCAAGCGCCCCGCACAGGCCGGTATCGCCCAGATCGACAGGCGCCAGCCCGTGAGCAAGACGGCGGACCTGCGTGACGGTTTCTTTCAGCAGTCCGGTAAGTTTGGCGGCATTCTCATTGCTGTCGTTTGTGCGTGTCAACGCTTTGCTTAAGAACAGTGCGCCGGTCAGTTTCTGGCCCAGCGAGTCATGCAGATCACGGCCAATCCGCAGTTTCTCGCGGTTGCCGACTTCAATAATTTCATTCTCCAGTCTGACGCGTTCACTCATGTCGGTTTCGATCCGCTCCTTGGCGCGGCGCAGATCCGCGGTGCGTTCTTGAACGAGGCGCTCGGTACGGCGGTGACGGCTGGATTGCTGCAACCACTCAGCGGCCAGCAGCAGGGTGATTAACATTCCCAGCCAGAAAATGCTGTCACGCTGCCAGACTGACTGAACGGCAAGCGTTTCAGGCATAAGCCAGTTGCGCAGCAGCCATTTTTCTCCCGCAATTGTCAGCGCATGCTCAAAACTGATGGCATTCTGCGGCGCGATGTTTGTTTCATTCGCCGCTGCTACTGGAGCAAAAAGAGTATGAAAACCGGATGCCGGTACTGACTCCTGCACTCTGTCCATTATTGCAGAAGGCTCAAAAATGCCCACAGCAAAGCCCACCAGATAGCCAGGCGGGGGAAAGGGCAGGGGTACCCCGGGCATGGTGTGATAAACAATCGGGCTGAAAACATAATAGGCATTACCGGTCGGCTCATAGCCGGCGGGACCTGCCATTACAGTGGCGGCATGCTGCAACATGTCTTCAATGGCGGTTTTGCCGGCGGGGTAAGAGCCCATGTCGAACCCGACCGGTACCGGGAATGTATTTGTCGGAGTCTGAAACGTGACCGGATAATACTCCTGCCGTCTTCCGGCGGCTGTAATGCCGCCTTCGGGGTCATACTCGGTAATCGCCAGACGGGCGGCGGGGATTGCCGGATCGGCCGTCTCGCGCATCAGCCGGTCGGTATGACTAAGCCGCTGCACAAGGCCGAAGCCGCCTAAAATGCGGCGCTGGTAGAGCATGCCTTTCTCCAGAAACTCCTCGAAGTCACGGGCTGTCACCTGCTCGGAAATGCTATGCAACGAGCGGATTGATTCCAGCACATCGATGAAAGCGGTTGCTTCCTGTACAACCGCCTGCCGGATGGCAAGCGACTGGCCTTCCAGGCGTGCTTTGACGGCCTGTTGTGCGGCGGCGGCGCGTGAACGGTAGATCGCGCTGTTTATCAATAATCCACAGACCAGAATCAGGGCTGCGACAAACCAGGACCATGCCGGTTTCATAAACAGCGGCTGGTGTGGACTTTTCATGAGCGGTAGTTGGGGGCTTCCTTCATAATCTTGACGTCGTGCGGGTGGGCTTCGCGCACACCGGCCGGCGACACGCGTACAAAGCGTCCGCGCTCTTTCAGTTCTTTGATGCTGCGGCAGCCGTTATAGCCCAGCGAAGAGCGCAGGCCTCCGCAGAACTGGGTCATCACTTTGCCGACTGTGCCGGCGTAGGGTACAATGCCCTCAATGCCCTGCGGCACCAAATCATCTTCAGCAACATTTTCAAGTCCGTAGCGCTGCCGGCTGCCGGCGGCCTGCTTGATGGCTGCCAGACTGCCCATGCCGCGATAAACAACATACTGGCGGCCCTGATGAATGATTTTTTCACCGGGGCTTTCCTCGGTGCCTGCCAGCAGTGCGCCCAGCATTACGCAATCGGCTCCGGCGGTCAACGCCTTGGGTACGTCGCCCGAATGACGGATGCCGCCGTCGGCAATTACCGGAATACTGCCTTCAAGCGCCTTGGCGCAATTATAAACAGCGGTGATTTGGGGGATGCCCACCCCGCATACCACCCGGGTTGTACAGATTGAGCCCGGCCCGATTCCAACCTTGACCGCGTGCGCACCTGCATCGCGCAAAGCCAGTGCGCCTTCGGCAGTGCCGACGTTTCCGGCAATCACGTCAATATCAGGATAATGCTTAACAATCCAGCGGGTCATTTCAATGATACCGGTTGAGTGTCCGTGGGCGCTGTCAACGACAACGGCGTCGACCGCTTCGTTCGCCAGCGCTTCTACGCGCTCATGATCATTGGCGCTGACTCCGGCGGCCACCCGCAGGCGGTATTTATCATCACGGTTGATCATCGGGTTGACCCGGTCAATCAGGTTCGATACGTCGGCAAAACTGTAAAGCCCGATCAGTTTGCCGTCTTTAACCAGCGGAAGCTTGCCGATTTTGTTTTTCTTCATGATGGCATAGGCTTCGGAAAGGGTGGTTTCCGGCGGTGCATTAATCGGGTCGGGCGTCATTACATCCGCCACTTTGGCATCTTTATCGGTGCAGAACTTAAGATCGGCCCCGGTGACAATGCCGATCAGCCGGCCATCGTCATTCACAATCGGGAAGCCGCTGAACTTGTAGCCTTTTTCGCGGCGGCGTTGTGAGATGCCCTCGACGGTGTCGTCAACATGAAAGACCACCGGGTCAAAGATCAGGCCATGCATATGGTGTTTGACAATGGCGACCTCCTTGGCCTGTTCCTCGATGGAGAGGTTTTTATGGATAACGCCGATGCCGCCCATCATCGCCATGGCGATGGCCATGGATGATTCTGTTACGGTATCCATTGCCGCGCTGACAAACGGGATATTTAAAGTAATACGTGCGGAGAGGGATGTTGCCAATTTTGCTTCATCCGGCAGAAAGTCGGCATATTGGGTCACAAGCGACACATCGTCAAAAGTGAGCCCTTCGAAGGGAAACTCGTCCATAAAGGCATCAACAGCGGCATTCCGGTTCATAGCTATTCCTTCCTGACATAACGTCGGCTTTTTCCAATGGACTTTTACAGGTTAGCGAGGCACCGTGCAAGCTTTTAGTTGGCGGTTTTTAAGGGTTGGGCGCATCTCTCTGTTATGATTCGTTGAGTGTTTGGTGGGAATGTGTTGTATTTTAGGTGCGTATATCCGGTTATTGAATGCGCCGGCTGTCAAACCGATAATTAGACTTGGCCCCCGGCTCCGGTTTGACTAATCTGCTGTCACTGGCAGAACTACGTATGAGTAAGAGCAGAAAAATGCAGCGTGTTGTGGAGAACCCAGGCGGAAGAAAATGAGCTTACCCATTATTAAGGGCCAGTCCCCTCTGGTTCCTTGGTTCCCAAAGAGCCGCTAATAAACTCTCACGCCGACCGCGTGCTTCTTCCGCCAGGCACTGGGTGCAACGTTGGCGTGCCTGCGGAAATAATGATTCATGGCTTCGGTTGTTTTAAATCCGGCATTCGAGGCAATCTTTTTTATACTGTCTTTTGTATTGCCTAGCATATATTTCAAATGACCGATCCGTACTCTTGTGATCGCTTCCGCGGTTGAATACCCCAGCATTTTCTGAAGCGTGTTATCCAGAGCAAAACGACTGATGTCAACTGTCGAAAGCACCTCCTCTACACTGAGAGTACGAATGCCTGCCTCGCGCCGGATAAAGGCAAGCGCTTTGGTCACCGCATTGTCGGCACGCCCCAACTTCAAGGTGCTGTGTCTCTTTACCAGCTTTATCCCCTGCGTGATTCGCTGCACATTGCATCGGCTTGCGGCAACTTCCTTGTTCATGAGCCGCTGCAGGGTATTTGCAGCTGCCTTTCCCATATGCCAGTATGGCAGGCTGATGCTACTCAATTCAGGATCGTTCAGCTCGCAATATTCTGGTGCATTGTTGACGCCTGCTATGAATATTTCGCCGGGCACGCAGATTCCTGTGCTCTCGCACAGTCGAATTAATGTCAGTGCACATGGATCGGTTGCCGCCATGATCCCACATGGTTTGGGTAATTCACGCAGCCAGCGGATGGTTGCAGATAACAAACCTGCGTTCAATCTGTCAGTCATGATCTCATGAGTTGCAATGGCGCAACGCCTGTGCTTTTTGTGAATTGCCGCGGAGAACCCGCGTTGCCGGCATTTTGCGTAATAGCGTCCGTCACCCGCAAAGGCAAAATTACTTACCCCAAGCCCCAACAAATGTCTTGCACCGATTACGCCGATTTCATGGTCATCAGGCAATACTGACGGCAGTTTTGGGCGCTGATCATGATTGGTCAGGTTTACGATAGGGCAGCGCAGACGTGCCTGCACTTGCGGCATCCATTCCGGCCGTATGTACAAAATGGCACCGTCGGGCTGCTGATAATAATATTGATGATCGCAAACAAGATCCGGCATCCAGTGTGCGTGCACTTTCCATGTTGAAGCATGAGGTTCGGATCGTATCCCGTCGACCAGCTCGCGCAAGTTCCACGTCAGGAAATCAACATACAATGCAATGCGTTTTTCTTTCATAGATAAAGGCAACTCCTTTGACCACAAAAACTCTTCCATGTATGGGTGCTCATTATCAAAACAACTGTGCTGGAGCAACCGCAAAGTCCCGGCAAAGCCAACGCAAAACACAAAATACAAAACGCCGAAATTACAACAATTTGCACATTTCCAATATTGCCATTACCCGCAAAATGCCGTTTGGGCCTTTATTTAATAGGTCGTAACGCGTGTTTGCCAGGAATTGCCGATTTGAAAAAACGTCAGTTTTTAACTATGAAAAACGTCATGCGTTTTTAATTGCCCGACGGAAACTTTTCTGCCCATCATAATCGCGTTGATTAAGCATCCGGTTCGGTTGCGTATTATTTCGTTGGGGCTTTGTTTCGATCCCCGTGACCTTGTGTCACGGGTGAAGCAAATTGTCCGCCGGAAACGGCGATTTGCCGGCAGGGGGCTTTGTTAGGGGATTCCCTGATGCCATTACCAGGGGAATCCCTTAGGGAAAAAATCAGGGCGCCCCCCGATATGCAGACTGGCGGGAATATGTTTATATACGTTTTTGATAGTCACGAAAAAGGGAGATTACAGTGAAAATAAGGCAAGGCTTGATTGCATCTGTTATGCCGGCTGCGTTGGGTTTGTTGTTGGTGAACATGCCGGTGATGGCAAATGAAGCAGGTGCGGTATATGAAATACCCGCCGGTGCGCCGGTAAGTCTGGCGCTGCCGTTTGAGATTGACGCACCGCTGCCGGAACTGCTGGCCGGGAAAATGTCCCCCGGCGACCGTCTGTATATCTGGGATGGCGTAATTCAGCAGTATCTCGGCTATCAACGCATGGACGGCGGTACATGGCTGTCCCTGCCCGGCATCCCTGATACCGAACCGTTGGTTTCCGCTGGCAGCGGCTTCTGGCTGGAAAACCGCCAAGGTGCCATGCAGACTCTCGAAATCAGCGGAGAAGCAGGAGAAACATACGAAGCCGTTATCTATCCCGGCCTGAACCATCTCGGGATTATCGGACTCTCTCCTTTAACGGTGAATGAAGCCGGTTACGCTCCCGCACTCGACGCCGGGGCGTTCTTCCTGCCGGAAGCCCTGACGTCTGCCGATACACTTTCCCCCGGTCTCGGCTACTGGCTGTTCAATCCCGGCGGGGCCATGACTGTCACCCTCACATCCGCCACGTCGCGTTTTCCGCCGGTTCCCGACCACGCCGCCGGACGCAACGCCGGACGCGGCAGAGGTCCGCAACTGCCACCCGCCGCTCGTGCGGCAGCGGTCGCGCCGCCCTTTGCAGCATCGGCCGGACCGGAAGAAATCTCAGTTACCGCGCAGTCAGGGGCAATGTCCCCGGTGTATGTAATCATCCACACCCCGCGCATGTGGAAACCGTAAAAGAAAAGTAGAAAACAAAAAAACAGAAAGCAGAAATGAAAAACTTTTGTAACTACTCAGGTAGCCACACGCCACACAATGTCGCTACCACTGAAACAATCGTAATCTTCCCGCCCTCCGAGAGCAAAAGAAAAATCTCGGATTTTTTGCTGGACTCGAACAGCGCG
>PXDI01000248.1 GCA_003565095.1 PVC group bacterium
CGATTTGAAATTTCAAATTTGACTCCCTGAAAAAAGTGAACTTTGTAGAAAAAAGTTCTTGCTAACCACCCTCACCCTAACCCGGCGGGGGTTTTTTCTTGCATACATCCCGCGCCCCGGCTATCGCTCGCAGCATGGCAACCGCTACGGCAAAAAAGCGGGGACGGCCAAAGGGAACCAAGGAACCTAAAAAACCGCCTCCGAAGAAACGAGCATCACGAAAGAAGGGGCAGGCTAAAAACCCTGCTTCTAATTCCCGTTTTCTCCAAACGGTCAAGGCCGAAAATCCTCTAATCACTTCGGATGAATTCGCTATAAAGTTTAATCTGCCGATTGAAGAAGTGGCGAGGCATCGCGCTTTCATCAATCAATATGTGTTAGATTATAACGTGAAAGCTGCTGCAATTCGCATGGGATACCCGGAAGGAACGGCACTTGATACGGGGCGCATCATGTTAGGTTATGCCTACTCACAACTTTATCTTTCGGAACTTCAACGCGCCGCCACGGTCGAAACCGTAGTCACCCAAGGGCAGATTGCGGCAAAAGCATGGGAGGAAGCCAACAAGGCTGATGCTTTAGGATCAACGAACTCGTCAACGCGCATTGCGGCATTGAAGTTGTTAGCACAAGCTACAGGAATGCTTGCTTCAAAACCTAACGATAAACCCGTTGAAATCCGCCGCATAATGTATGTTGGCGAGCAAATAACAGATTGGGAAACCCAAGCTCGCGCATCGCAAACGGCGTTGAAAGCGTCAACTGTCATCGATGTATGAGCGAACGCAAAATCATCGATGGTGAGGAACTCGAAGTTTCATGGGAAGCAATCCCCGGAAGCCAAAGCCTTGCTGTTACGTGCCCTTGCAATGAAATCCTTTACGATGGATCACGCGGACCTGGAAAAACAGATGCACAGTTGATGCGCTTTCGCTCCCTGGTGGGAATGGGATATGGCGAGCATTTGCGCGGCGTAATTTTTGATAGGGAATATAAAGGGCTTGATGACATCATTGCAAAATCTGAAAAGCATTTCTACAATTTCGGCGATGGTGCCCGATTCAAGCGGTCAAAGTCTGATTATTGTTGGGTTTGGCCAACTGGCGAGGTGTTATATTTTCGACAAATCAAGCGAGAAATCGACTATCAGAAAGTTCACGGCCAAGAGCTTCCCTATATAGGAATCAACGAACTAACAAAGTATCCCAACCGCAAGATTTACGATTTGCTAAAATCCTGCAATCGTTCCGGCTTCCTTCCCGAAGTCCATACGCCGAAGAATAAAGATGGCTCATACGCCACACCTAACGGAAAACCCTTGCCGGATTTGCCCCTCCAAATGTTTTGCACAACAAACCCATGGGGACCGGGCCATTCATGGGTGAAAGAGGAATTCGTTGATTGTGGTGAACCCGGCCAAGTAATCCGGCGAAAAACTAACGTCTTTAACCCTCGCACAAAACAGCGCGAAGAAATAATAAGAACGAAAGTTAGAATTTTCGGAACGTATAAAGAAAACATCTATCTTGCGCCGGAATATATCGCGAGTCTAGAAAATGAAACCGACCCGGAACGCCGCAAGGCTTGGCTTTTGGGTGATTGGAACATTCGCGCCGGGGGGATGTTTAATGATATTTACAAGGAAAGCGTTCATATTATATCTGATTTTTCAATCCCTAAAGGCTGGTATATCGACCGGGCTTTCGACTGGGGCAGTTCGCACCCGTTTTCCGTAGGATGGTATGCGGTGGCAAACGGTGAAGCGGTAACGCTCAATGACGGCACGAAGTTTGCGCCCCGGCGCGGCTCACTCATTCGCTTTGCCGAATGGTATGGGTCAACGGGCAGCGTCAACGACGGCTTGCGTCTATCGGGTCCGGAAATCGCGGCGGGGATCATGGAACGCGAAATGAAGATGTTAAAAAGGAAAATTATCAATAATATCCCGAACGATGGACCCGCAGACGGTCAAATTTTCCAAGTGACGCAATCGGACGTTGCAACCATTGGCTCTAAAATGGCCGAAGAAGGCATTGGATGGAACCCTGCCGACAAGTCGGCAGGTAGTCGGATAAACGGATGGCAACTTATTAGAGATATGCTAACGAACGCTGTAAAAGGCGAGGGTCCGGGTTTATACTTTACAAGCTCATGCAAATACGCTAGGAAATTTATTCCAGACACGCCACGCGATGAAGAAAACCCCGATGATGTTGACACAGAAACCGAAGATCACTTGCAAGACGAGCTTCGTTATCGTGTGCTTGACGCTTCCCGGAAACTAACCAAAGGGCCGAAAACCACTCACGTAAAATAATATCATGCCAGTAGATACCGTCCATTCTTCATACCGCTATTACAATCCCGACTGGGAACAGATCAACGATTGTATTGCTGGCGAGCGAACTATCAAGAAGCGTCGTACCAAGTATCTGCCGCAACCAAATGCGGAAGATCAATCTCCGGAAAATACAGCGCGATATGATTCCTACGTTGCGCGGGCGTGTTTCCACAATGTCACCGGACAGACCGTCCGCAACATGGTTGGCCAGTGTTTCGCCATTGACCCGGTGCCGACAATGCCGGACGAAATGCACCATTGGCTAGAAGACATTGACGGCGCGGGCGTCACCGCCACACAGCAGGCAAAGCTGGCATTGAAGAATGTTGTTAGTGTTTCCCGCTGTGGCCTATGGGTTGACTTCCCGAAAACCGAAGGGCCGATTACCGTTACACAGGCGGAAGAAGGCGGAATTCGGCCTAAAGTTTTGATATATGAAGCTCATCAAGTTATTAACTGGCGAACCGTTGAAGCGGGCGCGAAGTCGAAACTTTCGCTTGTTGTTATCAAGGAAAAATATGAAGTGATCGATGATGGCTATGAATCCGAATATGCCAATCAATACCGCGTCTTGAAGTTAGATTCCGAATCCGGCAATTACATTGTTGAAACCTATCGTGAGCGCGAATCCTTACATGTTCCATGGGATACAACGATGCCAATTGACGGGCAGGGGCAACCATTCAAGGAAATTCCTTTCATGTTCATTGGCGCGGAATCGAACGATCATCTTGTCGAGAAGCCTTTGATGATAGATATTTCAAACTTGAATCTCGGACATTATCGAAATTCCGCCGATTATGAGGAACTTGTTTTCATGGTTGGACAACCTACACCCTATCTTACCGGGCTAAGTCAATCTTGGGTCGATGACGTGTTGGAAGGTTCAATCATGTTAGGTAGTCGCGCTGCAATTCCGCTTCCTGTCGGCGGGAACGCTGGCCTTTTACAGCCCGCGCCTAACACGTTGCCGTTTGAGGCGATGGAACAAAAGGAAAAGCTCATGCAAGCCCTTGGTGCGAAGCTGGTAGAAAAGAAAGAAGTCGCCAAAACCGCAACCGAAGCGGGGATCGATCATTCCTCGGAAACTTCGATTCTTGCGTCATGTTGCAAAAATGTTTCGGATGCTTACGGCAAAGCATTTCGTTGGGCCGCGCAATTTGCTAACATCCAAACAGCAGATCCTGACACTGAAATCATGTTTGAACTTAATCGCGAATTCGCAGTTTCCCGGATGACACCGGAAGAAGCGAAAACCATCATGGGGCTTGAGCAAGCGGGCTTGGTAACGTTTGAGGAAGCACGCGACAAGCTCCGCTCCGGTGGTATTGCGTATCTTGACGATGACACGGCCAAGGATCAGCTTGAAGAAAAGGAAGAAGAAGACTTTGCAAAAGCGCAAGCTAACATGAAGCTGCAAATGCAGCGCAACCCGCAATTTGAATAATGGCAACGCCAATCGACATTGCGAATCGTCAACAGGTCTATCTCGAAAGACTGAAAAGGGGATACGTGAACCGATGGGATACGACCCAACGGAACTTGCGCCGTCGATACCGCGAAGTGTTATCAGCCCTTGAAATTACAAACTTGCAGGATTTGAACCGCAAGGAATTGCAAAAGGTGTTAGTGGAACTACGCGCCGCAATGGTTGGCGTGACTGCTCCCGCGCTAACATCTTTTCTTGAAGAAATGCCGGAATTGGCGCAATTCGCGGCAAACCTTGAAGTCACCGGGCTTGTGTCAACCCTCGCCAATCCGCCACGCTTCAACATGCCAACGGCAAAGCTGGCATATCAGGCCGCGCTCAATAATCCCGTGCAAGCTACGGGCGAACTTCTATCATCTTTTGTTAGCGATTGGCCGAAAGCCGATGCCCTTCGCGTTTCCAATCTTGTGCAAAAGGGATGGGCACAAGGTAAGACCTTGAATGAAATGATTTCCGAAGCAGTTGGCACGAAATCCAACAAATATCGTGACGGCTTTCTTGATGTATCAAGACGGCACGCGGGAACTGTTATCAACACTTCAACCCAACATGTCGCAAACGCCGCCCGCATGGATGTTTGGGAGCGCAACGGGGACATTGTGCAACGCTACCAATGGCTTTCCACATTGGACCGTCGCACAACGCAACAATGCCAAAGCCTTGATGGAATGACGTTTGAAGCTGGTAAAGGGCCGATGCCGCCGATTCATCCTAACTGCCGAAGCACAACTGTTGCCGTTCTTGATAGTAAATATGATTTTCTTGATAAGGGGGCAACCCGCGCAAGTTCGGGACCAAATGCGGGGTATGTTGACGCCAATCAAAATTATTACGATTGGCTAAAAAAACAGCCGAAAGATTTCCAAGATATTGCAATCGGCCCGCAACGTGGCCAGTTGTTCCGCGATGGGGGCTTGACGCCAACGGAATTTGCAAGGCTTAATCTTGGCCGTGACTTTGAAGCCCTAACCTTGGCAGAAATGCGAAAAATCGAACCGAAAGCGTTCATGCGGGCGGGGCTTTGATGCAACAAACAAAACGAAACTAACAAGGAACCAAAATGAAAATTAATAAAGAAACATTCGACAATCTTCCCGCCGAACTGCAAAAAGCATTCAAGCCAAATCCTAACAATGCCGACGAATATGACAACGGTGAGGAAGCGGTTGACGGCTTGAAATCCGCTCTGGAATCCGAACGGGAAGCCAAGAAAAAGGCCGCACAGGAACGCGATGAACTTCGCGCCAACCAACAAGCCGAAATCGACAAAGCTCGCGAAAAGGCTATCAAGGAAGCCCGGCAAACGGGCAACTGGGAACTTGTGGAAAAAGACCTTCGGGAAAAACTCGCCAAGGCCGAAGCCGAAAAGCTGGAAGCAATCAATGCGCGTGATCTTGAAACCTCACGCGCTCATGAAGCTAACATTGTCGCTGATCTTGGGAAGTTGTTTGTTTCACCGTCCGCAGTTGGGCCAATGATTAAAAGTCGCTTGAAGACTGAAATGGTTGACGGCAAGCCTGTTACCCGCGTTCTTGATGCTGCTGGAAATGTAACATCTTCCACGATTGAAGATTTACGAAAAGAATTCTCGACAAACGCGGAATTCAAGTCAATTCTAGTCGCGACCAAAGGAAGCGGCGGCGGTGCCACGCGACCAGCCGGGGGCAGCGGTGCTACTCCGACTAAACGGAAAGATTTTGCGAACCTAACCGAAGAGGCTAAATTCGCGAATGCAAATCCGGTTGAATACGCGGCAATGCTCGCACAGGAGCAAAGCTAACATCATCACTCAAACCATAACAAAATAATATCATGGCTACCGTTCAAATCGCGGATATCTATAATCCGCTCACCTTCGCCGCTGGCGTGCAAGAAGCGCAAACTGAAAAGAATGCCTTCATTGCTTCCGGCGTTATCGTCCGTGATTCCCAACTCGAAGCTCAAATGAGTGCGGGTGGGAATATCGGTGAAATCCCCTTCTTTCAACCCCTTGGCGTTGGCGAGCCGAATTATTCGACTGACAACCCCGGCTCATTCTCTACTCCTAACAAGATTGGAAGCACGAAGCAGGTTTTCCGCACAGCCCCGCGCAACAACAGTTGGTCGACCATGGACCTTGCCCGCGAACTCGCGTTGCAAGACCCTCTCGGAGCAATCACGAATCGCATCGGCCATTACTGGGCAACGGACGATCAAAGTCGCGTGATTCGTTCCTGCCGTGGTATGCTCGCCGATAATATCGCCAATGATGGCGGCGACATGCTTTTCAGTGTTGCGACTGATTCGTCAAGCGCGATTACAGACGCGGAACGCATTTCCGCCGAAGTTACAATTGACGGGGATCAAACTCTTGGGGACGCCCAAGGCAATCTTGTTGCGATGGCTGTGCATTCGGTCATTTACGCCCGCCTTCGGAAGCAAAATCTAATCGACTTCCTGCCTATTTCCGATCAAGGGGAGAAAATCCCCTTCTATCTCGGCAAACGTCTTATCGTCGATGATTCGCTTCCGGCTGTTCCAGGTTCTAACCGCATCACTTATACCAGCATTCTTTTCTCCGCTGGCGCGTTGCTTATCGGCAACGCTCGCGTGATGGTGCCTTCCGAAATGGATCGTCTGCCCTCGGCAGGGGATGGCGGCGGTCAAGACGTGATTCACAGCCGCGTTCACAACTGCATCCACCCTAACGGATTCAGCTTCACTTCCGCATCCGTCGCAGGCCAGTCTGCAAACTACGGGGAATTGATTCTCGCTGCGAATTGGGATCGTCGCGTTGCTCGTAAAAATGTTGGCATCGCGTTCCTTAACACGAACGGCTAATATTGTTAGTTGTGTTTGTATCACCCAATCCGGGGGTTGGGATTTCCTAGCCCCCGGATTTATTTTTAATCATATATCAAAACATCATGAATCAAGAAACTCCACAAGCCGAAGAAACCGTTGATTTCCGCGTGTGCAATCTCGTCAATCGCGGAATGACTATTGCGGAAGCGAAGGCGCATTTAGCGGGCACAGACAACCAAGCCGGGGAAGTTCCAACTGTTGAAGTTCCTAACGACATTCAATCCATGCGCGAAGCTCTTACAGCGGCGGGCGTTGAATTTCATCCGAAGATGAAACTTCCGAAGCTTACGCAAATTTACAACGCACATTTCCACCCGGAAGAATAAACTAACATCTAATTGACTAACATCTAAAATGTAACATTATGAAACTACGAAAAGGAAAAAACGGATCAACTTCGATCAACCTCGCATTGGCCGCAATGCTTTCAGTAGCCGCCGCCGCGCCCGTGAATGGCGTTGCTGCATCGCTAACAACTTCGCTAACGGGTACCAACAATGACTTGGTTTTCACAGCCAAGCTCAAAGGGGTAGCGGGTAACGCAATCACCATTGCTTACATTGACCCCGGCGAGGAAACGGCAACGGAAACCGTTGTTGTCACTGGTTCTAATATCGTCGTGACGCTTCGCAGTGTTGACTCCGTGCTTTCGACTTCGGCACAAGTCAAAACCGCCATCGAAGCAAACGCTCTCGCAAATGCTCTTGTTAGCATTGCGAATTCTGGCGCGGATACTGGCGAGGGTGCGGTCATTGCGATGGCCGAAGATGCCCTTGAAGGTGGTGTCGATTGCACGGTGAAGGATTCCGCAGGTTTCTTGTATCATGACGGATACCTGTATTTCACGCCCGCTGAAACGCGAGTTTCTGATGATACTTGGCGTCGATTGGAACTTTCCGCGCTGGCATAATCGCCGCAATAACAATCCAACACTAACAAGAATATGTCACTTGTAATTGAAAACGGTTCCTTGGTTGCGGGTGCAAATTCGTTTGTTAGTGTTGCGGAAGCGCGGGCGTATGCCGAAGCCCGCGCTTCCACCCTGCCCGCCGAAAATGCAGCGGTTGAATCCGCTTTGATTGTGGCAACCGATTATCTTGAAAGTTATCGCAACAAGTTCAAAGGATCGAAGGTTGAACCTGAGACGCAAGCCCTTCAATGGCCGCGTTCAGGCGTTGTAATCGAAGGTTGGGAAGTTCCCGAAGATTACATCCCGAAGGAATTGAAAGCCGCTCAAATCCAACTTGCGATTGAAGTCGCGAATGGTGTTGATTTGATGCCAACGGGCGAAGGGCGCGAAGTTATTAGAAAGAAGGTTGACGTTCTCGAAACCGCTTACGCCCATGGCGCGGGCGGCTCGCCGCAACCTGTGTTTGAAAAGGCGCGAGCTTTATTAACCCCCCTTCTATCGACAAGTTTAGGGGCAATCCAGGTTAGAAGAATTTGATATGCCTTATCAGCAAGATGCAACCGACGCCCTTGCTTCCATCAAGGAAGCTGGGAAAACGTTTGATATTTTCCGGCCAAGTCAGACTTTTAATAATATAACAGGGGAGCCGACAAGCACGCCAACGAGCATCGGTGAAATAACAGCAATCGTTCTTCCAAGATACAAAGGATCGGTTTTTGATTCGTTCGATGATAGCTTTAAGGAAGCGCTGATTCGCGGAAAAATGAAAAGCCTGTTAGCTGCCGCAAAAGGAACCTCATTCAAACCCGGCCCTTTGGATGTTGTCAATATCGGTTCGACACAATGGCAGGTTATCGGCGTTGTTGAACTCGCGCCGGATGGCGATACGCCTATCATTTACACAATCGGAATCATTGAAGCAGGATCATTTACCCCGACCCCTTGACCTATGGCCCAAATTGATTTTAACGATTTTGCGCGAAAGACGTTAGAGCGTGCGGATAGGTTGATTCGTATCGTCGGAATCAAAACCTTTTCGGCGGTCATTCGGGATACGCCCGTTGGTGATCCTGATTTGTGGCAATCCACATCGCCCCTAAAAGGATACGTTGGTGGCAGACTTCGCGGAAACTGGCGTTGCTCACTTTCAATGCCCGATACATCAAGCGATCAAAGCACGGATCGAAACGCTGCATACCCTCGCGTAGAATCGACATGTGCCCTTGCAGACAGGGGAAGCGTGCTTTGGCTTTCCAACTCATTGCCCTACGCCTATCGGATCGAATATGACGGATGGTCAAGCCAAGCTCCGGTGGGTATGGTGCGACGGAACACAACGCGGTTTCAAAACATCATTTCTCGCGAACTTCGTGCCATGAAAGGGTAACATCATGCAATCAGAGATTGAACCACTTTTGCGCGAAGCGTTTCTTGCCGCCATCCCGGCAGCGGATAATAACACCGCGTTTGAGAATCAGGGTTTCAACCCTGCTGGAAAGGCGAAATGGTATATCTTTTCATTTCTTCCGAATAGTCCCGAAGTCGCCACGCTTGGAAAAAAAGGAAGCGATAAATTTACAGGACTTGTACAAGTTGATATTAACATTTCAGCGGGACGGGGAAAGGCAGGTGTTGAATCTGATATTGAGCTTTTGCGGGAAACATTTGCCGCAGGTTCGCGATTTACTAACGAGAATCTAAATCTCATGATTCGCTCATGCGGGCGTAGCGGGCCGGGGCGCAAAGTTGATAGTTTTTACAGATATAGCGTCACGATAGTTTTTGAATCCCGCGTTCGACGCAACTTAATCGACTTGGCGGTTGATTTTGTCTTGTGGGATGATGGGGAAGCGGTATTATGGGGCGACGGCGAACTTGTATTATTTTAAGTTATGGGAACCAAATTCACAGAAACTCAAGTTAGTGTTCAACCTAACACAAAAATCGCCGCCCAAACGGTTGGTGATAAAGGTCATGTTACGCCTTCTGCTTTACGTGTTTGGTTGCAAATTGTCTTGCAAATCGCTTGGACTAACATCACGGGTAAACCAGAAACTTTCCCACCTTCGGCACATTCGCATACGTGGACTAACATCACGGGTAAACCAGAAACTTTCCCACCTTCGGCACATTCGCATACGTGGGATGAAATTATCGAAAAGCCTGATGCGGCTACCGTAATAAACGAAGAAGACAACGAGGTTGCGCTAACAGTCGCAACGCATGCTGGGAACTATCTGGTCGTTCAAGCCGCCGCTGGAGTCGAACTCCGACTCGACCCCGGCCTTTCGTGGCCTGAAGATTGCATCATCTACATTCGCCGGGATAGCGCATGCGGACCCATCACCTTTTCGACCGCCGGCAGTTTCATTGCG
>PXDI01000348.1 GCA_003565095.1 PVC group bacterium
GCGTCATTTTCGACTGGAGTCGACTGACATCGACTGGAGTCGAAGGGAGATCGACAAAGCTCGCGACAAAGCTCGCGACAAAGTTTTTTACTCCCACACCCACACACTCCTCCACTCCGCCCGCCTTCGCCACACGTTTCACAGTCTGCAGCGTGCCGCGGCGAAGCCCCGGAGGGGCGTAGACGGGTCTGCGGTCTGCTCGCCGACAAAGCTCGCGACAAAGCTTGCGACAAAGTTTTTTTGCGCCCACACACTCCCACACCCACTGCCCTGCGTAGCTCTCCGAGCGTAGCGGGTTTCCGCGTTCCTACTCCTGCCGTGCTATAAAACCGCCGCCGCGCCGGCCGGTAATGGCGCCGTCTTTCAATACATGCACGCCATTGACAAACACGTGCTGAATGCCGGTTGCATATTGGTGCGGAGCGGCACGGACGGCATTGTCGCGCAGCGCTTGCGGATCAAAGACGGTTATGTCGGCGGCATAGCCGGGCATCAACAGACCGCGCTTTCCCAGCCGGAAATGTTCCGCCGGCAGTGCGGTCATCTTGTGTATGCCTTCCGTCAAACTGATGGCACCCTTGTCAAGCAACCAGCGCAGGTAGCGCGGAAATGTGCCATAGGCCCGCGGATGCGGGTAGTCATCGGAAAGCGGCCCGCTAATCGCCCGTAATGACGCATCCGATCCGGGCATTACCCATGGCTGCGCTAATACATAATCCATGTTTTCTGCACTCATGGCATCAAAAAAGGCGCCGGTCATCAAGCGGTCACTGCGCGCAAAGTGAATGACCGCCTCCGCCGGATCAAGACCGAGACTGTCCGCCGCCTGCGGCAGGCACCTTCCGCGAAAACCGTGGTTGTCCGCATGCGTGGTGGAGCCGATTGTAACCGCGTTCCAGAATTCGCGGTCATATTGACTGCGCAGGTAGGCAGTCAAACGTTCACGGAAAACGGCATCTTCCAGTTGTTGCAGAATGTGCTCCCGTCCGCCTTCCGCCGCCCATGGCGGGAAAATTACATCCAGGTCGGTTGCGGAGTATGTGTAGGGATAACGGTCGGCGGCGACCGCCAGACCGTTATCACGCGCCTGCTGAATCAGCTCTACCGCCGTGCGGCAAAGCGGCCAGTTGGCCCTTTCGGCGGCTTTGAGATGCGAGATCTGCACCCGCACTCCGCTGCGCCGGCCAACTTCAAGCGTCTCGTCAACCGCCGCAAGCAGCCCGCCCGCTTCGCAACGCATGTGACTGGTGTAGATGCCGTTATGCCGCGCCACAGTTGCGGCCAGTTGCTGCAACTCTTCCGGTGGTGCAAACATTCCGGGAGCATATGCCAGCCCGCTGCTCAGCCCCAGCGCACCTTCTTCCAACGCCTCTTCCAGCCGCCGCTGCATGTTTTGCAGCTCATCAGGGGACAGACACCGATTGCTGTAACCGGCAACGCCGGCGCGCAAGGTGTTGTGGCCCGCCAGCAGCGCTATGTTAATGGCCGGGGAAGCCTGCCGCAGGACGTCCCGGTAGCCGGCCACGGTGCTCCATTCAATCGCCAGCGGCTTGCTGCGCCAGTCAGAGGGCAGGTGCATGCTGCCGGACAGCGGCGCGGCCGAAGCTCCGCAATTGCCCGCAATCTCGGTTGTTACGCCCTGATACAGCTTGGAGGGCGCAGTCGGTTCAAGCAGAATGTAAACATCGGAATGGGTATGAACATCAATAAAGCCGGGAACAATTATCAGCCCGGCGGCGTCAAGGTGCTGTTCCGCCGCCGCCCCCCCCAAGCCACCCACCGCGGTTATGCGGCCGTTGCGGATGCCCACACCGCCGCAGCTTTCAGGAGCACCGGACCCGTCAATAATCCGCCCGTTGGTGATTAACGTGTCAAACTGCATTGTCGCCTGTCGTCTCCTTCAGCAACTTGGGATCCGCGCGATTTAAGCGCTCGCCGACCTTGCGTCGGCGAGTAAGAGAATTCCTACCCCCCCCCAGTGCAGAGAGAAAGATGAGCCCATATGGAGCAAGAATATTGGTAGCCACGTAATCTTGCTCAATCCGGGCTCAATTAGTTTTTTGTTTTATTGCCTTTTTTATCCAATTTTTCCGCTCGCCGACTCCCGTCTTCGCTTGCGGCTACGACGTGGCAAGCAAGGTCGGCGAGCGGGGGGATCGCCGCCATAATCTAATCTCTCCGCTCTTCGCAAGCCGCCGGCGCAGCCGCTTTACCCCCGCCGAGCATATCCACCACCGCCTGCTGTACGTCATCCAGTTCGTGCAGCTTCAGCCCCGGATCGCGGATAATAAATGAATCCTGCGTCGCGCGGTGTTCGTAAATGCGCACGATGCTGCCGTCGTCCGCGGTTTGTACTTCACGCTCAATCAGTACCTTCTTGCGTTCAAGCATCACCGCCAGAATGTAGATGACGTCGGCGCGCGCTTCATCATCTTCGATCATCTTGCGCAGCAACCCTTCCGCCGTTTCTTTTTTGAGCGGCTCAGGGGCGGGCGGCGGCGGGACAATAAAGGTGCTGCGCCACATGCTGTGCGGATTATGCGAGTCCTGGTTTTTTCGCCAGCATTCGCGGCAGTAGTCTATCCGCTCGTAACCGTCACCGCAGTCATTCAGGGCTGTGTAGAATTCCTGACGGTCACTGAATGCCGTCTGGCAGCCCTTACAAACCGCACTGCGGCTTTTTATGTTCCATTCCTGCGCCATTTAGTTTTTCTCCATCATCTGCAAACAACCGCCTCCATATCATAATCCGCTGCCGCGGTATAGCGAACTTTTACGATAGCTCCCGGTTGGGCCCCGCTGGAAACTTTTTTAACCACCACAATGCCGTCAACTTCCGGAGCCAGTCCCCGTGAACGCGCCCGCCATTTGCCGCGTTCCAGCGGCGCTTCCAGTAAAACCTCCGCGGTTGTGCCGACCCGCGCGGCGGCCGCCGCTGTAACACGCGCATACTGCTGTTCGAGCAGCACCGCACAACGCTCTTCCGCGGTGCTCTTGCGCGGCCGCGGCCGCATTGAAACTGCAGCAGTGCCGTCTTCAGGGGAAAAAACAAACGCGCCGACATGATCAAAGCGCGCGCGCTGAAGATAGTTCAGCATATGCCCGAAACGGCCGGCCGTTTCGCCGGGATGGCCGACCAGACAAGTGGTGCGCAATGTTGCATCCGGCATTATACTGCGGATCGTTTCCGGCAGCGTTGCCACCGCTTTGATGGTTTCCGCACGGTGCATGGCGCGTAAAACCGCCGGATGCGTATGCTGGACCGGTACGTCGAGATAGTTGCAGACTTGCGGAATGCCGGCCATTGTTTCGAGCAAGTCTGTGGTTATGCCGGTGGGATAGGCGTATAGCAGACGGACCCAGAAGCGCCCGCCAATGCCGCCCAGCTCGCGCAGCAGGGCCGGCAGCAGGCTTTTTCCAGCATTGTCGCGCCCGTAGGCGGTGATGTCCTGCGCAATCAGGTTCAATTCAATGAAACCGCGCTGCAGCAATCCTTCGGCTTCGCGGACAATCTCCCCGATGGAGCGCGAACGCCCGCGGCCGCGGATCGCCGGTATCGCGCAAAAAGCACATTTGTGGTTGCACCCTTCTGCCAGCTTTATGTAAGCATAGGGACCCGAAGAGAAAATCACCCCCGCATCTCCGTAATCATACAGGCGGGCGGATTTATGCGAAACAGCGCAAATCCGCTCGTGCCCGCTTAATACTCGCTCAATTACCGCAGCAATGCCGTCCAGCTCGTCAAGACCAATGAATGCATCAACATCCGGAAACTCTTTAGTGATTTTTTTCTGCTCACGCTGCGGCAGGCAGCCGGCAACAATCACCGCCCGGCATTGACCGCTATGTTTCATCCGGCAGGCTTCAAGTATATGGGCGGTGGATTCGTCCCGGGCGTCTTGAATGAAGGCACAGGTGTTCACCAGCAATACATCGGCTTGATCCGGCGGCGCAACGGTCATGCCCGCTTTCAGTAAACAACCGGCCATTACCTGGGAATCAACCCGGTTTTTTGCGCAGCCAAGACTGATGAAGCCGATGCGCAGCAGCGGCCCGTCACTGGATCTGGAAATGCCGCGGCTCATGGATTTATCGGTTCATCCAGATATGGCTCCGGCGGATCAATCGCCAGATTGAGCGGGGCCCCGTTGTCCGAAAGCATAATGGAGCGGCCGGGTCTCCCACTGGTGCATCTGATGGCGGTTGAGAACAATAGAACCGCCAGCAGCAGCAAGCCGGTAACGGCGAACGTTTTCCGCCCGTAAGGACCGGCGGCGGTCAGTAGCGGCTTCAAACGCAGCTTTACGGTATTATGAACGTGAATAAGTTCAGATTCGATCTGGTCGATAAGCTGACAGGTGCTTTTGCGCAGCTTTTGCCGGACCGTGATTATCCAGTCACTAAACTGCCGCAGTTTAAGCTCAGGCAGCCGCGGCAGCACGGGAGTGCGCACGGGCGACGGCTTCTCTTGCGCCTCCTTCTGCTGCTTTTTAAAGAAATCCATTTCCTCGCCGGAGGTGGAGCGATGCATTCTGCCAGGACGCGGAACTTCACGGGCCTCAGTCACGGGTTCCGGCTCTTTTGCATCCGGTGCGGCTGATTCGTATTCATCAATCAGCGGTTGCGGGTCAAGACCAAGATACTCCGCGTATATCTTCATGAAGCCTTTGACGTAAATCGGGGCGGGGATACGGTCATAATCCTCGTTTTCCAAGGCTTCGATCACCTGTAGCTTCAGGCGCGTGCCGGCCGCTGCCTGTGAAGCTGTCAGGCTCTGCTGTTTGCGGCGTTCCCGCAGTGTGTTGCCAACCGCCATGATTACAGTTCCTCCAAGTCGTTTCCGTCAGGATTATTGGGTATTTCCCCGTCGAGATCAATAAGTATCTCGCGCGGATCCGATCCGCGCGGCGGTCCGATTATGCCCCGTTCCTCCAGTATGTCCATCAGCCGCGCCGCACGCGTGTAACCGATGCGCAGCCTGCGCTGCAGCGAGGATGTTGATGCACGCTTTGTCTCACGGATGATCTCGATGGCCTGACTCAGGATTTCCTCGTCTTCTCCACCGTCGTCAACCCCGCGTACCGTGCTGGTGGTTTCCAGCTTCTCTTTTATTTCCGTCTCATATTCCGGTTGCGCCTGACCCTTGATGAAATCCACTATCCGGTATATTTCCTCATCGGTGGTAAGCGCGCCCTGCGCACGAATGAGTTTGCTGGACCCCGGCGGCAGGTACAGCATGTCGCCGCGCCCCAGCAGCTTGTCGGCCCCGATGGTGTCGAGAATCGTGCGGCTGTCGGTGCGCTGCGCCGTTTGAAAGGCGATCCGCGCCGGGAAGTTGGCCTTGATGGTGCCGGTAATCACATTCACCGAGGGACGCTGTGTGGCCAGTATCATGTGGATGCCCACCGCGCGCGAAAGCTGCGCCAGACGCGCTATGCAGTTTTCTATCTCCGCCCCGTCCGCCAGCATCAGGTCGGCCAGCTCGTCTATGATAATCACTATGTAAGGCAGCCTTTCCGGCGGCCCCTTGGGCTTGGCTTCCGGTTCCGGATCGCCCTCTTTGAATAAATCAGGCTGCGTGGCCACCTCGCGGCTGTTGTACGATTCAATGTTGCGTACCCCCACCTTTGCAAACAGCTTGTAGCGCTTTTCCATCTCGTTGATCGCCCAGCGCAGACCCAGTGAAACCTTTTTGGGATTGGTGATGACCGGGACCACCAAATGCGGGAGATGATTGTAGCCCGAAAATTCAACAATCTTTGGATCCACCAGCATGAGCTTCAGATCTTCCGGATGCCGCGACATCAGCAGCCCGGCCAGGATGGAATTCATGCAGACGGTTTTGCCGGCACCCGTCGCCCCGGCGATCAATAAATGCGGCATACGCGATAAATCCGCTATCAGGGTTTTTCCGGCAACGTCCTTGCCGAGAATCAACGGAACATGCCAGCGACCGCTTTTCCAGATGTCGCATTCCATGATCTCGCGCAGTGTGACAGTCTGTGCATTGTCGTTGGGCACTTCTATGCCGACAACCCCTTTGCCGGGAATCGGCGCCTGCACCCGCAGACTCTGGGCCTTCAACGCCAGCGCCAGATTGTTGGAAAGCGCGGAAATTCTTTCTACCCGTACCCCGGGGGCCGGCAGTACCTCATAGCTGGTGACCACCGGTCCGATTGTGAAGTTTGTTACTTCGGCTTCAACTCCAAAATCACGCAGCGTTTCGGTCAAAACCCGCGCAGTCGCTTCGGTGTTGGTGCTGCCGCCGCCGGTTGAGACCGCCGGCGGATCAAGCAGATCAAGCGACGGGAATAAGTAGCTGGAGTCCTCGTGCCGCGTTGACCCGTAAACAGCGTCTGAATCCTCGGTTTCCACTTGCGATGTAACCGCAGCTTTCGGCGCTTTGCGGCGCTTGCCGGACATCACTTTCTTTAGCAGACCGGCTTCGCCATCTGTTCCGCCGTCTGGCTCCGCGTTAGCTCTGCTGCCGGCTTCAACTTCTTCGTCAACTGCGTCCGGATCGTCGTCTTCCGCAGCACTCCTGCGCCGTGCAGTTGCGCGCTCTTGACGGCGTAATTGCTTCTCGAGCTGCTGCCGCCGCCGCTCAAGGGCGCGCTCTTCACGGCTCAATTTGGCTATACGGGACTGGCGCTCAGACAGCCATTGACGGAGATGACTGACCAGTTCCTGCATGTTCTCCCAAAGCAGCCCGGAACTCTCAACCAAACGCCTGAATCCTATCAGCAGTATCAGGCAGGCCAGTAAGGAAAATCCGACCACGATGGCTGTGCCAACCGGACTTAACCAGCGGATCAGTACGGACCGCACCAGTAAGTGCCCGAAAAGCCCGCCGGTAAAGGTTATGTTCAGTTTCTGGCAGGTGGGTAGCCACCAGTCAGCGCGTAATTCCATCAGCGCCACCAGACACAGCATGATTAAAAACAACCACAGGATCCGCGTCCATAGGCGCCCGCTGCGTTGCAGCATCATGATGACGCCGACCCCGATGCAGAAAAATGGGGTAAGAAATGCGCCGACCCCGAATAGTTGCAGCAGCACAAAAGACAGCCAGGCTCCCGCCGGTCCGATTAAGTTGTGGACCGGATCGTTGGGAGGCGCTTTCAACAGACTGATGTCGGTCCATTCATAGGAAAAAAGTCCCAGCGCCATAAACAGACACAAACCAAGCAGGGCAATCCCCGCAATGTAATGCGGGCCGTGCTCAATATCTTTTTTCTCAGCCATCGGTTCTCCCTTATTGTGCCGGCGCGGAAAATGACACCCGCACGCTGCCCGGTTCGGTGCGGGCGGTAATATCAAGTCCGGGGGGCCAATGCACGTCAAGCGGCAGATCGTAGCCGGCGGAAGTGTCCAGCCCAATGCAGTCGACAAAAACCCGCAGCATGTCGCGCGAAAGACTTTCTATAATCTCACTGCGCCCCTGGACGTAAAGCGTCGCAACTGCCGGTTCAATGTGAATGCGCTGCTGCAGCCCGGGCCTGGTTATCGCAACCACCGGAATGTTTTCCCATATCTTTTCAACAGATTCTGTCACAATCTCAATATTTACAGTTATCTCGGCGGGTTCTATCGAGGTCAGGTGCGCCCCGGCCGGCGGTAGTACTTTCACCCGCCGGGTGAAGGATTCCACCCGTCCGTCAACATCAATGGCTTCGGTGCGGACTGAGTCACGCCCTTCCAGCCGCCGGCGCGGACCGGTCAGCGTGACAACTTTCGGCTCATAGGAAAGCTGAACCCGCCCGATCAGTGGCGTGCCGATCGTTTGCGGTTCAAGCACCTGCGCCTCTTTGCGGCTTTCACGGTCAAATGAAACCATCACCGTGCCCGGACGAATGCTGACTATCCGCAATCCGCTGCCGCGTAAACCTTCAATGTTGCGGACATCTATCGGAACAGGCTGCGCGCCTGTCTTCTGCGTGTTGCGCGGATTAACCACCGCCCGGATTTGTTTCTGGTCGATGCGGTTGTGATCATTCTGCGCGCCGCGGCAGGTGACGTGCAGAATCTGCGCGTCCTGCTCGAGCACCGCCATGCCCGGTTCAACTTCAACCGTCAACGGTACATCATAAACAACTTCAAAACTGAGCGTGCTCATGATGGCGTAGTAACTTATTATGGCTACAAACAAAGATAATAACTTAATATGCCAGTCTTTAATAATCAGGTTCTTTAACCATTCAAGCCTGTTCACGGGGGGCGGTCTCCTTGGGGCTGAGGTTCTCGGATTTGGCAATACCTTCAGGAGTCAGATCCAACTGCTCCTGTACCCGCTTAAGCGTGCTTTCAGACTTTTTGCCGCGCAGCAGCAGCGATGAGAGAAAGCGGCCCAGTCTTTCGCCGGTGAGCGGATGACTCAACCGGCCGCGATACGCTACGGAAATCGCCCCGGTTTCTTCTGAAACAACAATCACCACCGCATCGGTCTCTTCACTCAGACCGATTGCCGCACGGTGCCGGGTTCCTTGTGTTTTGAGCAAATCACTGCGCTGGGTCAACGGAAAGACACACCCCGCGGCCATGATGCGGTTGTGTGATATGATCACACCTCCGTCATGCAGGGGCGTGTGCGGTATGAAGATGCTGCTGAGCAGCTCCGGTATCACCGGGCAGTCAAGCGTTACCCCGGTCTCCTGAATTCCACGGGTGCCGATTTCCTGCTCGATCGCTATCAATGCGCCGACTTTGTGATCGTTTAAAAAAGCGACCGCCTGCACAAGATTATCGATCAGGCTTTTCCGGTCTGATGTACCGGAAAATACCGGCTGTTTGCCGAGCTCCGCCAGTGCCCGCCGGATCTCCGGCTGAAAAATGATCAGCAGTGCCAGCGCCATTGAAAAGATGAAGTTGCGCAGTATCCACGCCAAAACGTCCAGCCGGAAAAGCATGGTAAGCCCCAGCATGAAGAGAATTATCATCACCAAACCTATCAGTACCTGGGCGCCACGTGTTCCACGGAAGAATAGAAAGACGTAGTAGAAGGCGAACGCCAGCACAATTATCTGCAGCAGACTGCTGAAATCAAAAGTCCGGAATACATCCAACATCTCATAACCCCGTTATTTTAAAGCCTCGGCCACCCGCACGGCATCAATGCTCGCGCGCACATCATGCACCCGTACTATCTGCACACCCTGTTGTACCGCCATTGCCGCAACCGCCAGACCGCCCGCCAGCCGCTCTCCGGTGGCCTGCCGGCCGGTAAGATGCCCGATGATGCTTTTGCGCGATGCGCCAAGCACCACCGGCCGAAGCGCTTGCGCAAACCGGCTGAGCCCCTTCAGTAGTTCTATGTTGTGCCCCGCATTCTTACCAAAACCAATGCCGGGGTCAATCGCACAACATTCGCGCCGAATGCCCGCCGCACAGACTGCGTCCAGTCGCTCATGCAGATAACGGTACACTTCGCCGACCACATCACCGTAATGCGGGGCGCTTTGCATGTCGCGGGGCGTCCCCTGCATATGCATCAAAACAACCCCCGCACCAGTATCCCTGACCACATCTGCCATTGCCGGATCACCGGTCATGGCGGTAACATCATTTATAATATGCGCCCCGGCGGCGATTGCCGCCTGCGCCACTGCCGCTTTGGCGGTATCCACCGAAAGCAGTATCTCCTGCTCCGCCGCCAGTTCCCTGATTACCGGAATTACCCGCCGTAATTCCTCATCAACAGGGACAGACACCGCTCCCGGACGGGTTGATTCCCCGCCAATATCAATAATGCCGGCACCTTCCGCTATCATCCGGCGTGCTTGTGCCAGCGCCTTTTCCGTTGATTCGTAACGCC